>CAJWIY010000003.1 GCA_913042205.1 uncultured Gammaproteobacteria bacterium | reverse complement strand
CGGCTTTTTCTGTTGGTAAGCGGCAAAAATGTAACGAATTTGTACACGCTCGCCGCTGGTCAAAAGGAGAAAAACAGGTTGCCTCGGTGCCGCTATCTGTTGCCGGCAGAGCACCTGTGGATTAAATAGCTGCCGCTTGCTAACGGATCCTTTGTTAGGGGTTTGTCAGCTTTAGAAATCAAAATATAGACGCTTTAGTCGCTCTGGGGTTAGTGGTCACTAACAAGCTGACAGATTGCTTTATTCACACCGATCAACAAATCGTCGTCGCGGTCCACCATAGCGTAGAGGGTATCGTAGGCCATTGTCCAAGCGACATTACCAAGAAACAGCGCCCATACAATTCGGTCGATTGGTTGCCCATAGGCGGTGAATGACATCGGAATTGCCATGGAGAATGCGAGACCCAGTCCAATCTGTGGCCAGAATGTGATCCGTTTGAGCCAGGGGTAGACGATCGCAAGACCGAGCGCAATGAACGATAGATAAATAGTCCGCTGATTGGTTTGGAGCACTAAAAAAAATGCGGTTATCAGTAAGATGATCGCAACGGTTACAGCATTTTTGACCGACAGGTTGCCGGTTGTGATTGGGCGGGCTTGGGTCCGTTTGACGTATTTATCGAATTTTCGGTCGGTCAGGTCGTTGATCACACAGCCCGCGCTGCGCGTGATAATCACCCCAAGCGTGAATATGACCCATGTATCTGGTTTGAATTCGTTTGCGGAAAATCCTGCCAGCGTAAGGGCGATCCACGTGGGCCAAAGTAGCACCATCCAACCGATTGGCCGATCAAGGCGGGTGACCTGTATCCATAAAGGGATGTAGGAAGCGAGCGTGTGGATCTTAGACATTGACGAAGTGTTCCTCACGCCCGATCCATCTCTCAATAAGCCGATCTCGGGCCTCCCCGTGGTTGAGTCGTATGGTTTCAGAGAGGGATGCGATTTCATCTAGCAAATGTGCGTGTTGGCTAAGGTCGGCGACCTTGAACGATAGTTCTCCGGTCTGTCGTGTACCTGTGACATCACCGGGTCCGCGGAGACGCAGATCAGCCTCGGCTAGCTCAAATCCATCGTTTGTTTTTTTCAGAAGGCTCAGTCGCTCACGTGATTGCTGTGAGATCGAGTCACCGGCGAGTAAGATACAGAAACTTACACGCGCACCACGTCCCACCCGGCCCCGCAGCTGATGCAGCTGCGCAAGACCGAGGCGCTCGGGATTTTCGATAACCATAATGTTTGCGTTAGGCACATTGACACCCACCTCGATGACGGTTGTCGCGACTAAAAGATCCAAGTCACCGGAAGCAAACGCAGTCATGATTACTGATTTCTCATCAGTTTTCATGCGTCCGTGTACTAGACCAATACGTCGATGTGGTAGCTGTTGTTTAAGTTTTTCCACCCTGCTTTCAGCAGCTTCTGCGACAGATTGTTCGGTCTCTTCGATCAAAGTGCAGACCCAGTATGCTTGGCCACCCTCATTGAATTGCGTATCGAGCCGGTCGGTTATTTCGGCGGCGCGAGACTGATTCAACATGCGTGTATCAACGGGTGTTCTGCCGGGGGGGAGTTCATCGATGACCGAGATATCAAGATCCGCAAAGTGTGTCATCGCCAAGGTACGAGGGATTGGTGTCGCAGTCATGATTAATTGATGCGGTGTTAAATTTTGACCTTTTTCCCGGAGCGATAGGCGTTGGGCGACGCCAAATCGATGTTGCTCATCGACAATCACCAGACCCAATCGGTCAAAATGGATTTCGTCTTGAAACAGTGCGTGGGTGCCGATCACCATCTGGCATTTGCCGTTTGCAAGATGCTCCAGCATCGCACGTCTCGGTCGGATTTTCATAGAACCGGTTAGCCATCCAACTGAGATACCCAATGCGCTAAACCACTCTGAAAATTGGCCCGCATGTTGTTCAGATAGGAGTTCGGTCGGGGCCATCAGAGCAACCTGAAAACCGGCATCAATGACAGGTAGCGCAGAAAGTGCCGCTACAAGGGTCTTACCTGAGCCGACATCACCTTGCAGCAGACGTAGCATCGGATGACCACGCATCAGGTCGTCATCAATCTCCCGGATCACAAGTGATTGGGCATTTGTGAGATCAAAAGGCAACGCTTTAGTTAACATCGACCGATTATGACTTTTTATCATTTTGAGTTGAGGTGACTCTAGTCGTTTGTAGTCTTCTCGACGGGTAAGTAATAGGAGTCGATGCGCGAGTAGTTCCTCGAACGCTAATCGTTCAATGCATGCAGTAGCAGGCAAGTTTCGCGCGGGTTGGTGGAGTGCCGTTAATGCCTCCCAGAGTCCTGGCTGATGTTGCGTGTAGTCCTGATTAAGAAGTTCCTCGAGCGCAAAGAAATCTGGCCCCTTGGAAAGTGCTTGCTGAACAATCGCCCTAAGTTTCGGTTGTGATAGTCCTTCAGTGGTCGGATAGATTGGCGTCAAAGTATTATCCAGAGGAGGTGGCTCTGATTTAAACGCGTAAATCTCTGGATGAATGAACTCCGTGACGCCCTGATATATCCGGGGTTCTCCAAAAATTCTAACGGAATTTGCCGTCCTTAGTGTTGCGATGTATGCGCGTGAAAAATGAAACAGTCGAATGCGCGCCGCACCGGTAACGTCTTCAAATGTGAGGACAGCCTGCGTACGGCGCCCCGGAATGGTCGCCTGCGAGGTAATCTCGCCCTGAAATAGTTGTGGTACCCCTGGTTTGGAATCAGCGATATTCACGAGAGTAGTCCGGTCCTCGTAGCGCGCCGGTAAATGGAACAACACATCTCGTAGAGAGAATAAGCCAAGCCGGTTTAGTGCCCGCTCAACCTTTGGGCCGACGCCCTTGAGAGCCTGCAGTTCGCTAGGCGGCCTGGTGTCTGGCATTGAGTTCGGGGCCGACCTGTTTTCTGATGACGTCAATCAATAGTTCGATGGCCTCCATTCTTGGAAATTGCTTTCTCCATGCCACGGCTACAATTCGTGATGGCTCAGGCTTTGTGAATGGCTTTGTTGTGAGAAAACCGGGGGCGTAGTTTTCAAGACCAGCCGCGGAGGCAGGGAGGACGGTTACCCCGAGACCTGACGCCACCATGTGCCTTAGGGTTTCCAGTGAGCTTCCTTCGGCGACTAAATTATCTCTATCATAGATTGATTGCGAGAGCGCAGGACAGGCATCAATGACTTGGTCGCGGAAGCAATGCCCTTCGCCTAGCAACAAAACATTTTCTGTATGTAAATGTTTTGGAGGAATACTTGGTTTCAAAGACCATGGATGACTCGCTGGAAGCAGGACTTCAAATGGTTCGGTGTATAGCTCGCGAACCTCTATGTCTGGCTCGGTAAAAGGTAAGGCTACAATGATGGCGTCGAGTTGGCCTTTTTTTAGCATCTTGCGCAAGGTTCCCGTGAAACTCTCTTCTATGTATAGCTTTAGTCTGGGTTCGGCTGTTTTAAGAGCAGGTAGGAGCGATGGAAATAAATACGGGCCTATCGTATAGATTGCCCCTACCCGGAGGGGAGCGAGAAAGGGATCTTTCAGATGATTTGATAGCTCTTTAAATGAATCAACTTCGCGAAGGATATCGCGAGCTTTCTCAATTAGCTGTTCTGCGACTGCAGTTAAATGGACCCCTGACTTGCTGCGCTCGAAAAGGGTTACACCAAGTTCATCTTCAAGTCGCTTCACACCAATAGACAAGGTAGGCTGACTGACGAAGCATCTCGAGGCTGCGCGTCCAAAATGTTTTTCGTCAGCCACGGCGATAATATATCGAATTTCTGTGAGGGTCATTGTTATGTCTAATCCTTGGGATATCCTCATCCTAGGCTGTGGCCGGTTAGGAGGCAACCTGAAAACTGAGCTCGAGTCAGAAAAATTTCGCGTGCTGGGGGTGCGAAGATCACAGATAGAACACGATGCGACCTTTTTGAGTCTCGACTTAGACCTGTCAGAAAGCTGGAACCGATTAGCAAACCTTCCGCTTTCTGAAAATGCGGTAATCGTGGCGATTGTAACACCGGACGCTCGGACTGAGGGTGCATATCGTCGGCGATATGTCGGGGTATCAGCAAGGCTTAGATACTTTGCTTCGTTACCAGGTCGCGCGCATCCTGTAGTTTGGGTGAGTTCCACCGCTGTATTTGGGCAAAAACAGACGGGCTTATTGGATGAGTCGGTTTTGCCAGTGCCGGATCATTGGAGAGGAATTCTCGTGAAGGAAGCAGAGGATAATATTTCAGAAATTCAGGTAAAAACCACTATCCTAAGATTCGCGGGCCTTTATACAGCGCAAAGTCTTGACAAGTTAAGAGATCCGGTGATGCGCGAAAAGTTAAATCCTGAATCGATATCTAATCGCATCCACCGAGATGATGCTGTTAATTGGTTACGTAGGGTGGTAATAGATCATCATAATCATGCGGCCACGCCCAACCTTGTTCACGGCGTCGATCGGGGATCGACTCAATACCGGCAGATCTTTGATCGTTTAGACGGCACTCGATCACAAATTCATTTCGCTGAGGTCGGCCGAGTTATTACTACCAGATACAGAGCGCAGATGCCTGAACTACGACATCCGACTTTGGACTCTGTGCTTACCCGACCATGATGCCATCGACTTCAACCCTAGCCCCCTTCGGTAAAGCGGCCACACCGATTGCGGCTCGTGCAGGGAAAGGTGCCTCAAAGAATTCGTCCATAACCTGGTTAACTACTGAGAAATGATCAAGATTTGTCAGGAAAACATTGACCTTGGCCAAGTGGTTCAGTGAGCCGCCGGCTGCTTCGCAGACTGCTTTAAGGTTAGTGAATGCCTGGCGCACCTCTGCTTCAATGTCACCTTCAACCAAAAGCATACTGTCAGGAATTAGAGGAATTTGACCAGATAAATAAAGTGTTTGGCCAACCTTTACAGCTTGAGAGTAGGTCCCGATAGCAGCAGGTGCGTCTGCGGAAGCGATAAAACTCTTATTCATGACTAGGCCCGTACACGTGAGATTTTCATAACCGACTTGATTCGACGAATATGGCGAACAACATTTGCAAGGTGTTGTCTGTCACGAACGCCAACTTCAATAACGATCACACTGATTTTAGCATCTCTTTCCTCGCGATTTATTCGGTCGATGGCTGCCCCAGCGACTGAAACAGCAGATGCTATTTTAGCAATAACGCCTATTTGTGCCTCAACTTGGATTCTGAGCGCGGTGTAGAACTCGCCGTTTAAATCATCATCCCAAGTCAAGAAAACACATTTTTCCGGATTATCCCGGATCTCTGATACGTTATGGCAGGTCTCGTGGTGAATAACCATGCCACGCCCTTTCGAGATGTGCCCAACCGTCGGATCGCCTGGAATCGGACGGCAGCATTTTGCGTAACTGGTTAGCAATCCCTCGGAACCTTTTATTGCCAGCGGGCTCGCGTCATTAGTTCGTGAAAGCTTAGCTGGTTCGGTATCTGCATCCGGCGTTAGCCTTCGCGCCACGGAGTAAGCTACCCGGTTACCGAGCCCGATGTCTTCTAATATGTCATCAAATTCCGTTAATTCTGCGTCATTGACAAGCTGTTCTTTCTGCAGATCAGTGACTTGTTCGAAGCTTGATTCGAGGTTTGCAAGCGCTCGATTTAAAAGACGTTGTCCTAAACTAATAGATTCTGAACGCTGTTGATTTTTCAGAAAATGACGGATTGCCGATCGTGCCTTACCGGACACCACGAATGACAACCAGCCCAGATTTGGTTTTGCGTGTTTCGCGGTGACAACCTCGACCGTTTGTCCTGACTGCAAAACTGTAGAGAGGGGCGCTAATGCCTTGTCGATGCGGCACGCCACGCAACGATTTCCAACATCGGTGTGAACCGCATATGCAAAGTCAACGGCCGTTGCTCCTGTTGGTAATTCCATGATTTTACCCTTTGGGGTAAAAACATAGATATCATCGGGAAACAAATCAATTTTAACGTTTTCAATGAACTCGAGTGAATTACCCGCGCGTTGTTGGATCTCTAGAAGACCCTGAACCCAGCGGTTTGTGCGCTGTACTGCCGCCGTGTCGTCCGAGCCTGCTTTGTAAAGCCAATGTGCTGCGATTCCGCCTGAGGCCATCGCGTCCATTTCTGATGTACGAATCTGAATTTCGATAGGAACGCCATGCATGCCAAATAATGTAGTGTGTAAACTCTGGTAACCGTTCGCCTTGGGAATAGCAATGTAATCCTTAAAACGTCCGGGTCTTGGCTTGTATAAATTATGTACAATTCCAAGGGCACGGTAACAATCATCGACCGATTCGGTCACGATTCGAAATGCATAAACGTCCATAATGTCAGAGAATGACTTTCTCTGGTCGCACATCTTACGATAAATACTATTGGCGGCTTTCTCGCGACCCTCAACACGGCCTTTGATACTTGTGTTTTCGAGGGCGCCCTCAAGCGATTCAAGAATTTCGGCAACGATCTTTTTTCGATTTCCAGTAACATTCTGAACAGCACGTTCAATACGCTCAATCCGCATTGGATACATTGCTCGATAAGCCAGCTCATGGAGTTCGCTGCGGAGTTCATACATACCTAATCTATTCGCGATAGGGCTGTATATATCGAGTGTTTCTTTGGCAATGCGCCGGCGTTTTTCTGGATTCAGAGGTCCAATAGTTCGCATGTTATGGAGTCTGTCCGCGAGCTTGACAATGATCACACGGATATCACGAGCCATCGCAAGCGTCATTTTCTGGAAGTTTTCTGCTTGAGCCTCTGCCCGGGTTTCAAAACTAATGTGGTTTAATTTGCTTACCCCATCGACAAGTTCTGCAACTGCCTCACCAAATTGGTCTTTTAATGCACCTTTCGCAATCCCCGTGTCCTCAATAACGTCATGTAACATCGCTGCCATAAGACTTTGATGATCCATTCGCATATCTGAGAGGATTTCAGCAACTTGAAGTGGATGAATAATGTAAGGATCGCCGGACCTACGTTTCTGTCCGTCGTGTGCTTGCTCTGAGTAAAGATATGCGCGCCTGACCCTACGAATTTCATCATCTTCAAGGTAACTGGTCAGACGACTGCATAAGCCGTCAATTGTTTCGACGGCGGCATTCATGCTCTAGAAATCGTTATCGAAAATAGGTTGACGGGGCTCGAAGCGTGCACGAGCCAATTCGAGTTCGGCTTCTGTTTTCGCGTCCTCAGCATCTAGCACCTCCCTATTGATAAGTCCCTCGGCAATCTCGCGAAGGGCAATAACTGTTGGTTTATCGTTCTCTTCAGTCACTAGCGGATCCTTGCCGCCGGTCGAAAGCTGGCGAGCACGACGGGTTCCTAGCATTACCAGTTCGAACCGATTTTCAACGTTTTCGAGACAATCCTCGACGGTTACTCGAGCCATACTTAATCTCCATGAAATATTGGTCAATCGCACAGTATATTCAATTTATTGTTAACCGAGAAGATGCTCTAAAAATCCTGGGTTTTTGGAGCGGATTCGCGCACGCCGTTGTCGGTAGCTCAAGATGATCGATCTTAATTGATCCAATGTTGTTTTGAAATCATCATTGATGATCCAGTAGTCAAAATGAGTTGCTTGATTAATTGTTTCGTCAGCTTCATCCATACGAGCGTCAATAATGAAAGTATCGTCTTGATTGCGCTCTATGAGTCTTTCTCGGAGTACCTCTCTTGTTGGTGGCAGGATAAATATAGAGACAGTCTCGGGAGCTATTTGCCGAACTTGGGCTGCCCCTTGCCAATCGATTTCAAGAATGACGTCTATTCCCGAGGCTAGTTGTGCTTCAACTGCCCTTCTAGATGTCCCGTAAAAATTACTAAATACTTCGGCATGTTCAAAAAGAGCTTCGGATTCAATTAGCTTTTGGAATTCGGAAGTGGATACAAAGTGATAATCACGGCCATCCTTTTCACCAGACCGAGGGCACCGAGTCGTGTGCGATATACTGACTGCGAGATCCGTAATACTCTCTACTGCAGCGGCTATCAGACTGGTTTTGCCGGCGCCGGATGGCGCTGATATCACAAATAATTGGCCATAAGGCATGAAAGATCCAGTTGAGACAGTCATAATGAATTTTAGCCAGTAATCTTAATTTAATTAGAGAGGTTCTGCTATGCGTCCAAGCGGTCGCGCGTGCAATGCAATGCGTCCAATATCTTTTATCAGGCGATTTTCATGTCATGCAGCGGGCTCTGTATTAGTTGGGTTTGGTGACACTCGCGTACTTGTTACAGCATCTGTTGCGGACCAGGTACCACGTTGGATGAAAGGGAAAGGACAGGGCTGGGTAACAGCAGAATATGGCATGTTACCGGGGTCGACGCATACTCGATCTGATCGGGAAGCCACTCGTGGTAAACAGTCTGGACGCACACAAGAAATTCAGCGCCTTATCGGCCGCTCCTTGCGAGCAGCTGTGGATTTGAAGAAACTGGGCGAGCGCCAAATCACAATTGATTGTGACGTGTTACAGGCAGATGGTGGAACGCGAACGGCCTCAATCACAGGCGGTATGGTTGCCCTAGTCGATGCGTTAGATTATATGAAACGCAATGGGATGCTGACAGAAGACCCTCTGATTGGTTTCGTTGCTGCTGTCTCTGTTGGGGTTTATAAAGGCATACCAGTATTGGATCTCGATTATCCGGAGGATTCGAATGCTGATTCTGATCTAAATCTCGTAATGGCCGAGGGTCCTAGGTTGATCGAGATTCAAGGAACAGCCGAGGAAGTGCCTTTCAGTCGAAAAGAGCTGAATACTCTATTGGATCTAGGTGAGCTGGGTATCGCAGAGCTTATCGAAGCGCAGAAAGCGGCACTAGCAGATCTCTAAGAGTCAGAGTCGACATTAAGTGAAATATCGTAGTCCACAACAAGAGGCACGCGATCATCAAATGGTCTTTTTGTAACATACCCAGCGGCTAGCACTCGACGTGAAATTTCTTGAGAAACTAATTGCAGATCTGTTCGCCAAGCTCCGGGATTTGGCATCTTAAAAACATCGGCCGCAGGGAACCAGCTGTATGCGGGTTCATTGACAAAAACCTCTCGAAAGGCGTCTACATACCCAATATCATTTAATAGATGATCTAGCCAATAACGGTCATCTTTTGTGAATCCTGGAGACTCGTTGTGTTGATGCCATTCTTCAACATCGAGTGTTCGGGCAGCGACCCCAAAGTCTCCACAGAAGACGAAATGTCTGCGTTTCTTACGGATTTTACGCATCCAGATTTCTAACGATTCGATGAAAGCGCCTCGTAGTTCCTTTGCGTCACCGGTTGGAGATGGAGGAAGAATAGACACAATACTGACGTGGTCGAAATCGGCCTGAATGTATCGGCCATCGCGATCTAGGTCATAGGAACCTAGACCTCGCATTACTGCCTTGGGTGTATGACGCGTAAATATAGCAACACCGCCTCTTCCTTCATCCTCACCCTCAAAGTAAAAGGGTACAAAGCCCTCGGGGCAAAAGCGCGCATCATTAATTACTTTGTATTCGCGTACGCGAATATCCTGGAGGCAGATCAAATCCGCGTCCTTACTAGCAAGCCATTCGGTTAAGCCTTGTTTAACTGCCGAAACGAGCCCGTTACAGCGAAGGCTGACTATCCGCATCAAAAGAATTTCTATCCCTGAAGTGAGAGACCAGAAGAACTGGTGTACTATTTTTCCTCGCTCATTGTAACGTTAGACGTGTCTTATGTCCCCATATAAGCGGTCCTTTTTGGAATTAGCTCTTGACGCCCGTGCTTTGAAGTTCGGTGAATTCATCCTGAAGTCGGGCCGCGTTAGTCCGTATTTTTTTAACGCGTCTGCTATCTCAGGCGGTCGTCAGCTTCAAATTCTGGGTCGCTGTTATCGTGATGCGATCATTGAAAAAGGGGTTCGTTTCGACGGATTATTTGGACCGGCTTACAAAGGAATTCCGCTCGCCAGTTCTGTTGCTATGGCGTTCGCGGAGGCTGATCAGGACTACCCGTTGTCGTTCAATCGGAAAGAAGTCAAGGCCCATGGGGAGGGCGGATTACTTCTTGGCGCACCTTTAATGGGCCAGATTTTAGCGATTGATGACGTAGTGACTGCCGGAACTGCGGTTAGAGAGTCCTTCAAATTTATCGGGAATCACGGCGCAACTTTAAGTTCATTTTGCGTGGCTGTTGATAGACAGGAACGAGGTCAGGAGGGATCAGGGTGTGCGCTTTCAGAGCTGGCAGACATCTTTAGTTTAACCCCAATCTCCATTGTCACCCTTGATGATATTCTGGCTTTTACCAGTGATGACCCGAGATTTGCCTCTGACGTTGCACCACGTATTGATGAATATCGCTCCCAATATGGAGCCCTGATTTAGTTGTGCTTTCTCAATATTTGCGTGCCAACGCCCTGATCTGTAAAGATCTCTAAAAGTACTGAGTGCGGAACGCGTCCGTCAATAATATGAGCGCTGTTGACGCCAGTATTAACGGCAGAGAGTGCGCACCCGACCTTGGGCAGCATACCACCAGAAATCGTACCATCGTCGATCAACGCTTTGGCTTCCTCAGTAACAATTCCGGTTACAACTCTTCCGGCTTTATCCAAAACCCCGGCCGTATTGGTAAGGAGTATGAGTTTTTCTGCTTTTAAAACCTCAGCTAATTTTCCTGCAACTAAATCTGCATTGATATTGTAAGACTCTCCGTCGGGCCCAGCACCAATCGGTGCTACAACTGGAATGACCTTATTTTCAGTCAACATAGTCAGTACTCTTGTATCGACGGACTCAACCTGACCGACATGACCGATATCAATGATCTCTGGAGCTTCAAGTTCAGGACTTTTTCGTTCAATCTTCAGTTGTCTTGCTCGGATGAATCGACCGTCCTTGCCGGTTATGCCCATTGCGTGTCCACCTGCGAGATTGAGAAGATTCACGATCTCCTTATTGACCTGACCACCGAGCACCATTTCAACAACATCCATAGTCTCTTCGTTGGTAACTCGCATCCCATCAATGAACTTCGATTCAATATTTAATCGCTCAAGGAGCTCACCAATCTGTGGCCCCCCACCATGTACGACGATGGGGCGCATTCCAACGACTTGCATAAGTACAATATCTCGTGCAAAGGATGCTTTCAGAGTGTCATCAGTCATCGCATTGCCGCCATACTTCACGACGATAGTGCGACCAGAAAATTTCTGGATGTATGGAAGGGCCTCCGAGAGAACCTTTGCAATTTCTTTCGCGTGCGCCAGGTTTAGCATATCGATCCAAGTTCCAGTGTCGGTTCAGCCTGTTTTAGAGCATCCAGAATTATACTCTGGATTTCTGTTAGCGCTTCGGTCGATTCCGCCTCAAAGCGTAGAACCAAATTTGGTGTCGTATTAGAACTTCGAATTAGACCCCAACCAGAATCAAGATCCACGCGAACGCCATCGATTGTCGTTAAAGGAAGCCCTTGATCTGCAATGATAGAAGCCACACGCTCAACAATGGCAAACTTATCGGTGTCAGGCACTTCGATATTGAGCTCTGGAGTTGAAACATCGTCGGGAATTACTTCGAACATCGATGAGACGGTTTGATTCGATTTCGCGAAAATTTCTAATAATCGTGCTGCCGTATAGAGTCCATCGTCAAACCCCAGCCAACGCTCTTTAAAAAAAATATGGCCACTCATTTCACCGCCCAACAGGGCACCTGTCTCTTTCATTTTAGCCTTAACAAGACTGTGGCCGGTTTTCCACATAATAGGATGACCGCCCGCTTGTTTGATGACAGGCCCCAGATGTCGACTACATTTAACATCATAGATGATGGTTGCCCCAGTATTTCTGCTGAGGACATCCCGGGACAGCAACATCAGTAGGCGGTCAGCGAAAATCGATTGACCTGTTTCGGTAACTATCCCCACACGATCTCCATCACCATCAAATGCAAGGCCGAGGTCACATTTCTCGGATAGAACGGAATCTATGACATCGGTGAGATTCTCCGGCTTGGACGGATCTGGGTGGTGGTTTGGAAAGGTTCCATCCACCTCAGTGAAAAGAGGAAAAACTTTGCAGCCTAGTTGTTCAAACAGCGAGCGCGCACAAACGCCAGCCACACCATTTCCGCAATCAATTGCAACTTTGAGCGGTTTCATGAGGTGAATGTCACCGATAATTTGACGAATATAGGAAGAAAGCGCGTCTACGGTGGTGAGGCTACCCTGGCCTACCACTAGTTTAGACTGCGTAATCATCTCATACAGTTTCGTGATGTCTTTACCGTAGAGCGTGTGGCCGCCGATCATCAACTTAAATCCGTTGAATTTTGGCGGGTTATGACTACCAGTGACCATCACACCGGAGCCGGTCCCTAGCGTAAGTGCTGCATGGTATAGGACCGGTGTGGGGACCATTCCTATATCAACGACCCGCATACCAGCTTTGATCAACCCGTGGTTTAACGCATCTTGAAGCTCGGGCCCCGATAAACGACCGTCGCGTGCTGTCACGACAGTCGCCTGGCCTTGATGCTTGGCATAAGTCCCAACTGCTTGGCCGAGTGTCTCAACCATCTTACTGTTTAGTTGATCAGGGTGGGTGCCACGGATGTCATAGGCACGAAAAATCGTTGGGCTTATTGAACTCATTAATGTGTCCCGGTGTGGCCAAAACCACCCTCTCCCCGGCCAGATGCATTGAAGTCATCAACTTCGATAAAATTTGGTTGAATTACTGGGGTAATAATCATCTGCGCGATACGTTCACCGGGTTCAACGATTTGTGACTCTGCGGCACGGTTCCAAATAGAGATTTTTAGTTCACCTTGATAATCAGAATCAATTAGACCAACCAGGTTTCCCAGCACCAGTCCGCGGTGTCCAAGCCCACTTCTCGGAAGAATCATCGCGCAGAGGCCGGGGTCTTCAATGTAAATTGCGATCCCCGTCCCGATAAGCAAAGTTTCGCCGGGGGCAAGCGTTACGGCGTCATTGAGGCATGCGCGCAAATCCACACCGGCAGAACCGAGTGTTCCGGTTTCTGGAATTGGCCACTCGTTGCCCACGCGGGGATCGAGTCGTTTAAATTTTAGGTCCACATCAAATCCTTTTAGATAAGAATTTAGAAATAAAGGTCATGATTTCCATAGCCACTTCGGCCTTGGTACCGGGCGTTAATGGATTCTCCATGTCATTCTGGATAAGCGTTACTTGCGTATTATCCAGCCCAAAAATATCGCCATTAGCCACGCAATTGGCAATGACAGCATCCAGAGACTTTGCTAACAACTTTTCTTTTGCATTTTCCAAAACAGAGTCTGTTTCTGCCGCAAAACCGATCACTAGCGTTGGCCGTCGGCGATCGTTGGCAACGGCCTGGATGACGTCTACATTTTCAGTCAACGCTATAGTCGATAAATTGTCTATCGACTTTTTCAACTTGTTCGTTGAGGGCTTTGCGGGTCGCATATCACAGACCGCTGCTGCACCAATGAAAATATCTGTATCGTCTAGAGAGTTTTCTACTGCAACCAGCATCTCTTGCGCGGTTTCGATGTCAATGCGTGCGACCCCTGATGGCGTCTCCAGATGGGCTGGCCCACTGATCAGCGTGACTGATCCTCCAAGCCTGCTCGCCGCTGCCGCCAGTGCAAATCCCATCTTTCCCGAGGAACGGTTAGCCAGGTAGCGAACAGGATCAATCGGCTCATAAGTAGGGCCTGCGGTTATCACCACTTTCCTGTGTGCTAGCGGTCCTCGGGCAAGCTGCGATTCAAGGGTATTGACAACCTCCATTGGCTCAGTCATGCGGCCTGATCCGATATCACCGCAAGCCTGTATTCCTGAGTCTGGTCCAATGACTGCAACACCAAGATCGATCAGAAGCGCCAGATTCTCTCGTGTTTGCACGTGTTTCCACATCTGCTGATTCATAGACGGCGCGATGGCCTTGTCACATTCTGACGCTGTCCATAGAGTGGTTAGGAGATCCGACGCTTGTCCGGTTGCGAGTTGCGCCAGAGTGTTAGCGGTGCAAGGGGCGATTAGAATTAGATCAGCCCAACGGGCTAATTCGATGTGGCTCATACCAGCTTCAGCTTTTGCGTCAAGCACAGAAATACGAACTTCTTGGTTGGTGAGCGCTTGAAATGTAAGAGGGCTGACGAATGCGGTAGCCGCCTCAGTCATCACAATCTGTACTAGAGCACCGCGGCGTCCAAGTTCTCGAGTGAGCTCGCAGGCCTTATAACAGGCGATACCGCCAGTAACGCCAAGGACGATATGTCTGTTTTGCAGCCAAGATGTTCTTGTCACATATCTTCTCTTTTCATGGAATAGCCAACCATAGCACGAGCGGCAGAAACAGCCGACGTTCGAAATGGAGATTAATTGTCCCTTGTATGTTTTTACCGGCGACGATATTATTCGCATCCATTTTTTTAGGGTCTGAGCAACAGAGGCGAATCAATATATGCCAAAGGTGTGCCAAGTAACAGGAAAGGGTCCTGCAACCGGCAATAATGTATCGCATTCCAATATAAAGACGAAGCGTCGTTTCCTCCCGAACCTGCACTGGCATCGATTTTGGGTTGAATCAGAAAAGCGGTTTGTTCGTCTTCGCGTCTCGACAAAAGGTATGCGCATTATTGACAAACAGGGGATTGATGCCGTGTTAGCGGGTATACGCTCACGCGGCCAGAAGGTGTAAACAATGCGTGACAAGATAAAATTAGTATCATCCGCGGGCACTGGTCACTACTATACGACCGATAAAAACAAGCGGAGCACCCCAGATAAGCTCGAGTTAAAAAAGTATGATCCTGTGGTACGAAAGCACGTGATCTACAAGGAAGCAAAGATCAAGTAAAGGCTTATGCCGGAACTTCCTGAAGTCGAGACGACGGCGCGAGGAATCGCTCCCTTTCTTATTGGGCAAAAGTTTGTGTCGGTTAGAGTGAATCAACCATCACTCCGATGGCCCATCCCATCCGATTTTTCGCAGCGGCTCTTGAATGAAGTCTGTGTTTCAGTAACTCGTCGAGCGAAATATTTACTGATTGAAACGGAGACGACTAAAATACTGTCGCATTTGGGAATGAGTGGATCATTCCGTCTTGTTGACTCCAAAACACCATTGAAGCTTCATGATCATGTGCAGATTCTGGTTGGTTCTTTGGAGCTCCGATATCACGATCCACGTAGGTTTGGATGCTTGTTGTGGGCAGATTCGGAGAGGGCAAGACAATTAATTGATAACCTGGGTCCAGAGCCTCTATCAGATACATTCTGTGGTGAATGGTTGTATTTACAATCGAAACGCAGAAATATTGCTGTTAAGTCATTCATCATGACAAACTCTGTTGTTGTTGGTGTAGGTAATATCTATGCATCAGAATCGTTATTTTTAGCCGGAATTCACCCGGCGAGGCCGGCAAATCGGATCTCATTTGCTAGATATAACAACTTGGCTACTCAAGTAAAAAAGGTACTATCTTGCGCGATTGAGGCGGGTGGGACTACGTTGCGTGATTTTGTAAATGGACAAGGTGAGCCAGGGTACTTTCAACAAACACTAAGTGTATATGGTCGCGCCGGAGACCCATGTAAGCGATGTTGTCACGCGATTGGTAATCGCATGATTGCTGGCAGAAACAGCTTCTTTTGCCCCCAATGTCAAACTTAGTGGTCAAAGTGATCTTTTAGTGCGGAAGCCACTATTTGTGGGACGAATGCCTCAACTTGACCATCCAGACGAGCAACTTCTTTAACAAGAGTCGACGAAATAAAACTGTAGTGTTCCACTGGGGTTAAAAATAGACTTTCGAGTTCTGGAGCGAGTTGTTTATTAAGATTCGCTAGCTGTAATTCATACTCATAATCAGCTACAGCGCGTAGGCCTCGGAGTAAAATTCGCGCACCGACTGTCTGCGCAAAATTAGCCAGCAGTGTATGGAATCCCCGGATTTCAACGTTGTCTAGGTGTGCGAGTGACTGTTCTGCTAACTTCACTCGGGTTTCTAGATCGAATAAGGTTGTTTTATGTGTCGATCCGGCAACACCGACAATGACTCGGTCGAAGATACGTGCGGCACGCTCCACAACATGAACATGACCGTTTGTGATTGGGTCAAAGGTTCCTGGATACACAGCAGTAGTCAAGATACAGGCCTCAACAAGCGGAGCCAGTCAATGCCAGCTTTCAATTCCTTTATTATTTCAAATCCCTCTAGATTTAAGGCCTCACGTTTTTCGCATTCTATAATGAGGCAAGAGTCTTGATGTATTTTATCTTTCACCCAGGTGAGAAATTTTTGACTAGTCCCATAATAAAATGGCGGATCAGCGAACACGATGTCGGCATGGAATAGCATTTCACGCGGTATTTCGAAGACATCACCGACGATTATGTTCGCTTGCGCGTGGAGTCGAAATCGTTCGAGATTGGTATGGATTTGTTTTGCTGCTTGAGGGTCGTGCTCGACGAATGTGCAGGTCAATGCGCCACGCGATAAGGCTTCGAGCCCCAGAGACCCACTGCCAGCGAAACAATCTAAAATAGATGCTCCCGATATTGAGGGCATTAACCAATTAAAGAGCGTTTCTTTTACGCGATTAGGTGTCGGACGAAGCCCTCTACGGTCCAGCACGTTGATTTTTGAGCGCTTAAGCGAACCGCCGATAATCCGAACTCCAGCCGTCGATTTATGTTTGTACATCTCTCTTTTCATCTGCAAATGCTATCATCTCGTCATACTATTTTTAGGATTTTCGGTCGCGATGCTATTCGATTCACTTCTTCTTTTTGGCTTAGCTACTTTAATTGCAGTTGCCTCTTGGTTCTTGATTAGACAGAAGAAACACATGCCGGAACAGACTTATCGGGCTGATGGTAAAGAGCAAGAGGTTGTAAAGGAGCCCATAGCGACACAGCTCTCTAAGCCCACTAGCTATTTTAGAGCGCTTTCGCGCTCTCGTGCGCAATTATCGAGTGGGTTAAGACGCATATTCAGTGACGGCTTTAATGAGGAAATTCGTGACGATCTTGAGGCGATTCTTCTGACATCAGACGTCGGCGTAGATACCACCGATTGGGTGCTGGACAAGCTTCAAGAGCGTTCAAAGCAGGAAGGTATTTCGGATCCCGACGGGCTCCTTACACTTATTAAAGAAATTTTGGCTTCCACTCTAAGGTTACCTGAGGCAACTGTTGAAGAAGGTGCAAATGTGCCACATGTGATTTTGATGATTGGTGTGAACGGAGTCGGTAAGACAACCACTATTGGGAAATTAGCGCATCGTTATCAGGGAGGAGGAAAAACCGTGCTTCTAGCCGCAGGTGATACTTTTCGAGCAGCAGCTATTGAGCAGTTGAAAAGCTGGGGCGAGCGAAACGGGGTTCCTGTGATTGCACAAGATACGGGAGCGGATTCGGCATCAGTCTTATACGACGCGTGTGAATCTGCAAAAGCTCGCGGTACTGATATCGTTCTAGCTGATACTGCTGGTCGTCTTCAAAACAAGACAAACCTAATGAGTGAGCTTGAGAAGATCGGTCGCGTACTAGCCAAATTGGATATCGGTGCGCCACATGAGGTGCTGCTGGTTTTAGATGCCGGCACCGGTCAAAATGCCATTAGTCAAACACGAGAGTTTACGAAAGCTATTCGGCCAACTGGGCTGGTACTGACCAAGCTCGATGGCACGGCCAAGGGTGGTGTGATTTTTGCGCTTGCTCGAGAATTTGGGTTACCGATTCGTTATGTCGGCCTCGGTGAAAGGGCAGAGGACTTAAGGGTCTTTGATGCGACGTCATTCGTTGATGCTATCTTCGCGGAGACTGGCGAGTGATAGAGTTTGAGGGTGTCGCTAAGATGTATGAAGGACACCGTGAGGCGCTCTCAGATGTTAATTTCCGTCTGGCACCGGGGGAGATGGCTTTTTTGACCGGACAGTCTGGAGCAGGTAAGTCTACTTTACTGCGTTTGATCCTTGGCCTGGAAAAATCTTCATCAGGTATTGTACGGGTGGCGGGTTCAGATTTATCAACTTTGTCTGGTGAAAAATTGGCGCGCTATCGGCGGCGTGTCGGAGTTGTATTTCAAGATCCTAATCTCGAATATGATCTTTCGGTATATGATAATATTGCGTTACCGCTGAGAATCTCAGGGTTCAGCGAATCTGAAATTCCGAAGCGGGTCAAAGCTGCCTTGTCGAGGGTCGATCTTTCTGATCAAGCAAATGCCAGCCCACGCTTCTTATCTGGCGGGCAGCAGCAACGTGTCGGAATAGCGCGAGCGATTGTCCATAGGCCAGCACTTTTGGTTGCAGATGAGCCAACTGGGAACCTAGATCCAGAGTTATCGGCACGCGTGATGAGAATGTTCACCCAGTTTCAACAGTTAGGGGTAACCATCTTGGTCGCCACACACGAGCGCGCTGTGGTTGACTCTTTACCATTTCGTCGGCTTGTGATTGAAAAAGGCCGTTTGGTTTCTGATGGAATGGGGCCGAGGTAATGAATCGCTGGCTTTTGGATCATTCGCAAGCCATTAAGGATGCGTGGAAACGGACAGCTGATCGATTGACCCAGTTTATGGTCCTGGTTTGTTTATTGGGTATCCTATTAGCCATACCAGGTTGGCTGGCTCAGATATGGCTCAGCATGTCTTCTCTGGTGCCGGAGGAGGCCGTGCAGAGTGAAGCTATCGTATTTTTGAATAAGGAACTTGATGTTGAGGCGAGAATCGAGCTGGAGCGTGTTCTCGCCGAGATGGAGGAGATTGAGCAGGTTATTTTCGTGCCAAAAACTATTGCCTTAAGAGAGCTTAGCGCGCAAGACGGATTGGGTCCGATAACTGAGCTTCAGGCTAATAATCCCCTTCCCGACGCACTCCGCTTGAAGTTTTCGATTCGAGCTCTCAAAGTAATTGAAGACAATATCCTAACGACCTTGCTGGCTGACAAACGCGTCTTGTCGTTGCGTTATTATCCGTCGACCCGGGTTCGATATGCATCCTTGGTAGAAAAGCTAGGGTTACTTGGTATTGGGCTATCTGGTCTCGCCGTTCTTGGTGTGCTGATGGCTGTTTTTCTTGTAGCTGCAGCTGATGTAGTCGATGATCAACGTCGTATCGAACTTTACACACTGCTCGGTGCGTCGAAGCGATTTATCCGAAGACCCTATTTGTATCGTGCAATATGGCTAGGCATTCTCTCGGGATTTATTGCCTGCCTTGTGATTACTTCCTTAAATGAGTTATTCTCTAACCTCTTAAATTCAAACCTAAAGGCTTTAGATCCAAGCCTGGAATACCTTCCCGTCGACGACAGAACACTTATCGGTGTGGCTATTGTAGCGTTGTTGGCGAGTTGGATTGGCGCGGAACGTGCTGTGAGTCAGCGACTTAAAGCTCTTGATTAAGGACAAAAAGGCGCGAATCACACTTGATTTCTAGCGTAGTGGAACTAAAAAAACAGGAAATTGTCTGTATATTTAACAATGGTCAACAGGGAGGTCAGCGACGGTACGTATGCAAGAGTTAGCTGAAACGAGGTGTTTAATGCCGAAAAAATCGAATTTACCTGTAGAAGTTCTTCTCCCGGGTGGTCAAATCGAGGCCTACGTTCAGGCAGTTAGCCAGATCCCAATTTTGACTGCGGAAGAAGAAAAGAAACTGGCTGATAAGTTGTATTACGACGATGATCTTGAGTCGGCGCGATCACTAGTTATGTCGCATTTGCGGTTTGTTGTTCACATTGCGCGCAGCTACTCGGGATATGGTCTGCCACAGGCTGATCTGATACAGGAGGGAAACGTGGGCCTCATGAAGGCCGTCAAGCGCTTCAACCCTGAGATGGGCGTACGCTTGGTGTCTTTTGCTGTGCACTGGATCAAAGCAGAAATGCATGAGTACATTCTGAGAAATTGGCGGGTCGTCAAGGTAGCGACTACCAAAGCTCAACGTAAAATGTTCTTTAATTTGCGAAGTGCTAAGAAAAAACTGGCCTGGTTCACTGCTGCCGAGGTCAAGAGTGTTGCCAATGATTTAGGGGTTAGCGAAGAAGTTGTTCGCCAGATGGAGGGCCGCTTAGCAGCCCAAGATCTGGCGTTTGACGGATATACAGATGACGACGATGACTTGTCTTTAGCTCCAGCGCACTACTTAGAGGCGACCGATGCTGATCCAGCGCAGATACTGGAGAAACAGGATTGGACGCAAGATTCGACGGGCCGTTTGTATTCGGCATTGGCCGATTTAGACGATCGGAGTAAAGATATTCTCGCGAGTCGCTGGTTGACTGATCAAAAAGCCACTCTTCATGAGCTCGCCGGCAAGTATAATGTCTCTGCGGAGCGTATCCGGCAACTCGAGAAGAATGCAATGAAGAAAGTGAAAACTGCACTCGTTGCTTAGGCTACAGCTATTCTTTTGAAAGGGCCGCTGATGCGGCCTTTTTTGTTAAAGGGAATACGTATGCAAGTATCGGTGAACGGTCAGAATGAGGAGATTGAGGCTCAAAGCCTCGATAGCTACTTGAATTCTAGATTACTGCTTGGGCATCGGATCGCGGTTGAGCTCAATGGCGAGATTGTGCCGAAATCGCAATTCTCTAGTGTCATGCTAGTGGAAGGTGACGTTCTTGAGATCGTACACGCGATCGGGGGGGGTTAAGTGACAGACGCAATTCAGGTAGGCTCGTACACGCTCAAATCTAGATTGCTTGTGGGCACTGGGAAATACCGTGATTTGGATGAGACGGGCCGTGCGATTAAGGCAAGTGGTGCTGACGTGGTTACAATGGCTGTGCGCAGGACCAATTTGGGTCAGAATCCAAATGAACCGCATCTACTGGATGTGATCTCTCCTGATCATTACACGCTACTACCGAATACTGCAGGGTGCCACACGGCTGATGATGCCGTGCGAACCTGTCGGCTTGCACGCGAACTGTTGGATGGCCATAACCTTGTAAAACTTGAGGTCATTTCAAAGTCTCGGACACTTTACCCTAATGTAGTCGAGACATTAAGCGCGGCGCGCACGCTGGTGGAAGATCGTTTTGAGGTGATGGTGTATACGTCTGATGATCCACTGATCGCGATCGAGCTCGAAGCTATTGGCTGTGTCGCCGTCATGCCGCTTGGAGCGCCTATAGGATCAGGACTTGGTCTTCAAAACACCTACAATATCCGTGAGATCCTCGATAGCTTGAAAGTTCCCGTCATCGTCGATGCTGGTGTAGGTACAGCATCTGATGCGACCGTTGCTATGGAGCTTGGTTGCGACGGTGTTTTGATGAATACCGCAATCGCTGAAGCAAGCGATCCGGTTAAGATGGCGCGAGCGATGCGTCTTGCTATCGAAAGTGGACGTCTAGCTTACGAGGCTGGACGGATGCCGAGAAAGCGCTATGCCGACGCCTCAAGTCCAGAGACTGGTTTGATCGAATGATCGAATGATCGAAGACACGAAAAAACGCACAATTCGGAGCTTTGTTCTCCGCCCGGGCCGGATGACCGATGCACAAAATAGAGCGTACCAGACTCTTTGGGATGAGTATGGGCTGGTTTGTAATCATCGTCCACTCAATCTACGGACAATATTTGGTCGCGAAGCCCCGGTTGTGTTTGAAATCGGTTTTGGTATGGGCGATTCGCTGCTACGGCAGACAATTAACGAACCCGATTTTGACTTTATTGGTGTGGAAGTGCATAAACCCGGGGTGGGTCGCTTAATGAACGAGGCCAAAAAGGTTGGC
Source organism: uncultured Gammaproteobacteria bacterium (assembly GCA_913042205.1). GTDB lineage: Bacteria > Pseudomonadota > Gammaproteobacteria > Pseudomonadales > Litorivicinaceae > HIMB30. The sequence continues at coordinate 57,263 of CAJWIY010000003.1, read as the reverse complement.
GTCACCAATCTTCGAGTGATTTGCGAGGACGCTGTTGAGGTTTTGTCAGGTGGGTTCAGCCCCCAGTCACTTGAGGGTGTGCAGATCTATTTTCCTGATCCATGGCATAAAAAGCGTCATCACAAACGACGTATCGTTCAACCAGACTTTATCAGTCTCCTCGCACGTCGCGTGCGTTTGGGAGGTTTTTGTCATTTGGCGACTGACTGGGCGCCTTATGCTGAGTCGATGGTTGAAATGTTTAGTCAAAACGTTGCTTGGTATAACACGTCTGAGGCCGGGGATTTCGTGATGCGCCCGGAACGTCGTCCTATTACAAAGTTCGAGGTTCGTGGTGAGCGTCTAGGGCACGCTGTCTTCGATCTTTTATACCATAGACAGGCTTCAGATAAGCATCTCTAAAATATGATTGAGATGGCGCCAGCCAAGTTTTGATGTCTGGAATCGTTCCGGTGTTAGTAGGTTCAATCGGTCGGCTTCCATCAAATGCGCTGCGCGGAACTCAACCGGATCCAGACCTGTCCTTTGTTTAAAGTACGTGTACGAGATTCCTGATTTGAGTCGGAGGCCATTCATCAAACACTCAGTACCTAGATGACCGTCTGAAAGTGGGTGTACTTCAGCATGGACATCGGTTCGTGCCAGATAATTTGATGGCTGTCGGGTGCGCCGCGTGCGAACCACTCCTCGCTTGGTTGTGATTTTTCCGTGTGCCCCCGCACCGATACCAAAGTAATCACCAAACTCCCAGTAGTTCATATTATGTTTGGCCTCTTCGCCTGGTGTGGCAAATGCAGACACCTCGTACTGCTGAAGCCCCATGGATGTAATAACCGTGCTTCCAATTTCTTCGGTCGCTTCGAGGGTATCTTCGTTTGGAAGTTTAGGCGGCTTTGAATAAAAACTAGTGTTCGGTTCGATTGTGAGTTGGTACCAAGATAGGTGGCTAATCCCTAGATCTCTGACGATGTTTAGATCTTCACGTGCAATCGCGGGCGTCTGATCTGGAGTCCCGTGCATAAGATCGACGTTGAGGCGTTCGAAACCGATCGCTTTTGCTCGCTCGATCATGGCGACTGCTTGGCCTCCGTCGTGGATGCGACCGAGTGCCTTGAGTACATCCCTGTTGAAGCTTTGAACACCAACAGAAAGTCGATTGATCCCTAAATCGTGATACCCCTGTAGATGGCCTAAATCTAAAGTTCCAGGATTGGATTCAAGCGAAACTTCAGTTCCACTCGAGATCAAACTAAGGTCATTGAGTCGGTGAAAGAGCGGTTCGAGATGTTTAGGAGGAAATAGGCTTGGAGTGCCCCCACCAAAGAATAGTGAAACAAAAGGCGTTGATCCATAGCGCTCAAGATCAGCGTCCAAATCGTCAACTAGTGCCCGTCCGTATCCCGCAAAGTCAGGATCGGCCTGTTCGTGGCTATTGAAATCGCAATACGGACACTTCTTGATGCACCATGGGATGTGGACGTAGAGTGCGCGGGGTAGATCTCTCAACGCAGGAGGGACCTCAGTTCGGCGACAGCTTGACCCCTGTGACTGAGCTGATTTTTAACCTGTGGGTCGATCTCTGCCGCGGTTTGGTCGAGGTTGTCGGGAAGAAATACTGGGTCATAACCAAAACCGCTATCGCCGCGAGGAGCGCGTGTAATTTTACCTGGCCACCGACCCACGACCACCAAAGGATCTGGATCTGATGCATTGCGAATAAGAGCAAGCGCACAGATATAGCACCCCAATCGATTATCTCCCGAGAGGTATTTCATACGTTCTAACAATAAGCTCACGTTATCTTGATCGGAGGCGTTCACACCGGCGTAACGTGCTGAATACAGGCCAGGGGCGCCATCTAATGCTGGGATCACTAACCCTGAGTCGTCCGCTAGAGAGGGGAGATGGGTGACAGCTGAGGCATGACGAGCCTTCAAGAGTGCATTTTCAATAAAACTGAGCCCTGTTTCTTCGGGTGACGCTACTCCGAGCTCTGCCTGAGAGACCACCTCGATCGCAAAGTCGCCAAAAAGGTTTGAGAGTTCCTTCAATTTTCCGCGGTTACCACTCGCTATGACGAGTGTTTTATTAGTCCACATAGACTCGGTGTTTAAATTTGATGTCGATCGCTTGAGCATTTTCTGGAAGTACTTCGAGCGTTATCTGGATCTCTTCTTCGCTGGACACTCTTACGGGTGCGAGGTAGTAAATAGCACCCTCTCCCTCATCTACTTCTTTAAAGCTTAGGGTTTGTGTTTGGCCGAGAAGATTTTTAGAAAAACCAGTGACCTCGGCGGGTACGGCCCCACGTGCCTGACCATCTGGCTGAACGTTCAGCACCACGACATTGATTAACGCCTGGCGACGACTTCGCTCGAATCCATGGAGGCCCGCCACCTCCTGAGTGAGGAAGGTTGATGGAAACGGTTGGACTTGAACCTCAAAGCCCTGCTCTCTGACTATTTCAGCCGCCTGTGCGAAGGGAAACCAGCAAAAAAGTAAGGCCGTAATGATGATTTTCACTCAGGACTCCTTGGTCAGTCGATATAATGCAACTTCGCCAAAGAGATTGGGCCAAACTTTTCCAAGCCAAGTCCGTTTTCCTGAGAGATTCGATGTATCTCGATCTGAGATCTGAATCGATAGGGCGTGACACAATTCCTCAAAATCATGGAACGTTGATAAGTGAATGTTCGGTGTGTTGTACCACGGGTTCGGCAGTTGCGGATTCACTGGCATATGACCCCCGAGCCCGAGTTGCATCCGATTTCTAATGTAAGCAAAGTTCGGGAAGGTGACGATCGCCTCTCGTCCGACCCGGAGCATCTCTGACAAGGCTAAATCTGGCCGACGGATCGCTTGCAGTGTCTGCGTCATGATAACGGTATCAAATTGTTGATCATTGAAATTTGACAGACCACTGTTTAAATCCTGTTGGATGACGCTCAGGCCTCGGTCAAGGCATGTCGCAATTTTTTCCGGGTCAAGTTCCAGACCTAGCGCATCGATTTGGTGGCTGTCCACTAGTTGTGCAAGCAGTTCCCCGTTACCACAGCCGAGGTCGAGGACACGTGTATGTCTGGTAATCCAATTTGGTATTTGATGAGAGTGCGAGATCATTACGGCTTTCCCAAATCAAGATGGATTCGGTTCATAAACGCTTTGAACACACGTTCGTAGGTTACGTCTGGAATTAAAAACGCGTCGTGTCCGTGAGCTGACTCCAACCTTACGTAGCTGACTTGCTTATCAGCCTGAATTAGTGCATCGACAATTTCTTCTGAGCGAGATGGTGAAAAGCGCCAGTCCGTAGTGAACGACAGAACCAAAAATTTACAGACGGTGGACTTGAGAATATCTGGTAATGTTTTTAATCCGTTGATGGTGGGATCAAAATAATCCAATGCTCGGGTCATTAGAATATAAGTGTTAGCGTCAAAACGCCCACTGAATTGTTTTCCTTGGTAGCGCAGATATTGCTCGATAGCGAAATTGACCCCATCGGCGTCTCGATCTTTCCTAGGGAGACTACGACCAAATTTTTTACCCATTGAAATATCGGATAGGTATGTGATGTGCCCAACCATACGGGCAAGACCGACACCAGATGCCGGTATCACATTATGATCTGCATAATTTCCATCAAAAAAGTTTGGATCACGCATGATTGCCTGACGAGCGACCTCATTGAATGCGATGTTTTGTGCGGTTAAGCGAGGCGCCGCGGCTATCACTGCCGCGGCGGCGAGTCGATCAGGAAAAGTGATTGACCACTGCAAAGCTTGCATCCCGCCCAACGAGCCACCCACAATTACCGCGAATCTCTCGATTCCGAGGTGGTCTGCGAGTCTCGCTTGTGTATGCACCCAATCGAGTACGGTGACCTCCGGAAAATCTGGACCGTACACCTTGCCGGTGGCGGGGTTAAGTGAGAGAGGTCCAGTTGATCCCGAACAGCCACCGAGATTGTTGAGACTTACCACGAAGAATAAATCAGTGTCGATGCACTTACCGGGTCCAATGTAGTGATCCCACCAACCGGGCTTGTTTGATTCAGCTTCATGGTAGCCAGCGGCATGGTGATCACCGCTAAGGGCATGGCAAACAAGGACTGCATTGCTTCTGTTGGTGTCTAAGGTCCCGTAGGTTTCAATCATCAGGTCGTAGCGAGGCAGGGTGCCGCCACGCTCGAGGTCGAGAGGGGTCTCGAAGGCAACAAGTTCCGGGATAACGATCCCGAGAGAATTGGTCATCAACTGATTCCAGTGAAGAATTGAGCGACCGTGGAGGACATCCCCATTGAACGTGCGGGGCCGCGGATTAGCATGGCCTCTAAAATATTAATCACTACAAATAGCAGGATTGGTGATAAGTCCAAGCCCCCGAGGTTTGGCACGATCCTGCGAAAGGGTGAGAGGAAAGGTTCTGACAGCTGGTACAACAATTCTGCGCCCGGATGTGACGCTCCTGGCGCAAGCCAGGAAAGAATGATCATCCCGAGTAAGGCGTAAAAGACTAGATTAATCATGACACCAAAAACAGAGAGAATTGACCAAATAATCAGTTGCCCGATGCCAGGCACACCACCCAACAAAAACATACATGTGCCAGCCCCGAGCGCCTGTAAAATAATGGCGCTGACTAAAATTCCGGTATTGAATGGGCCGATGGTTGGCAGGCTGTTAAAGGGAGCCGTAAGTGGGGCTGTAAATCGGTTCACGCCTTGTGAGATTGGGTTATAAAAGTTTGCCTGCGCGAGTTGCAGTAGGAAACGGAGACACACAAGCGCGACGATGACTGATATCGCTGTATTCAGAACATAAAAGATTAGATTTGCTTGCATAGTGCTCCCTTTACCTAGTTAAGTAGCCTAACGTAATTTTTAAGGGGCGTCCTTGGATAGCTCGCCAGCGCGATCGCGTGCAGCAACAAGTGCGCGATCCACTAAGTCTGCAAAATCTCCATCATCGAACACTCCCAGAGCAGCCTCCGTTGTCCCGCCAGGCGATGTTACCCGTTGACGCAACTCGTCTGGTCCAACATTAGACACCTCAACCATTCCAGCAGCACCTTTTGCTGTTTGGACGACGAGCTCTCGCGCAACTTCCGGGGCCAGCCCTAGGCGAACGCCGGTGTTAATCAGATTTTCGATCATCAAAAAGAAATAGGCGGGTCCAGAACCAGAGACAGCAGTTACTGCGTCCATCATATCTTCACTGCCCACCCAAAGAGCCTTTCCGCATGCGTTGAATATTTCCTGCGTAGCGTTTTTCGTTGTGCCGTCAAGCGGAAGATCTGACGCTAAGGCAGATATTCCTTGGCCAATTAATGCGGGTGTATTTGGCATCACTCGGACGATGGCGTTGGGTGCGTTGTCTAGCTGCTGGCGGATACTGCCTATGGTGATACCTGCAGCGATTGAAATGATGATTTGAGTCGCCTGAAGAGAAGGGGAAAGTTCGGCCAACACGGTATCCATAATCTGGGGTTTAACTGCAAGGACGATTAAATCGGCTTGCGCGATTACAGGGCCACTCTGCTTGGAACACGATACACCCATTGCGCTCAGGACGTTTCGGCACACAGGGTTAGGGTCTGAGACTAGAATATCGGTGGATGAGCGTCCGCTGTTGAGTAAGCCAGTGATGATTGCTTGCGCCATGTTACCGCCGCCTATAAATCCAATCTGATGGTTCATGATTACTCCTTGGGAGCTCGAGCTCCGAAGAGTGCCGTTCCGATCCGGACCATGGTACTTCCCTCTGAAACGGCGAGTTCTACATCGTGAGTCATACCCATCGAAAGAGTATCAAATATTTCAGGCGTGGGATGATCTCGTTTGAGGTTGTCAAAGAGGATTTTGAGGTAGTGATGTGATTGTTTGAGTTGGTCATCGCTTTCAGGGTCTGGTATCGACATCAGGCCCCGAAGTTTTAGGTTTGGAAGATTCCAGATGAATTTGGCTAAATCTGTCAACTCACTGGGGGCGATCCCTGATTTGGTTTTGGCAAGGTCCACGTTGACTTGAATCAGAATATTTAGCGGTTTGCCATCGCGGGCCTCACTCAATCGATTGGCAATTTTTTTTCGATCGACCGTGTGTACCCAGTCAAATGTAGCGGCGATTTGTTTCGTTTTATTGCTTTGTATGTGGCCAATGAAGTGCCATTCGATATCTAGCTCGTTGAGTTTATTTATTTTTTCGGCGGCCTCTTGGACGTAGTTCTCGCCAAAGCATTTTTGTCCGAGCGCGTAGAGAGCTTCGATATCGGTGGCAGGCTTGGTCTTAGAAACAGCAAGAAGCCTGACCGATTGTTTCTCACGACCGGCGTTTGCTTCTGCCGTTTGAATGGCATGTTCGATGGCGGTCAAGTGGTGTTTGAGTTGCGTTATGCGATCCATCATCTGCCAGCGATGTGCCTTCCGCTGATCCATGTTCCGAGTATCCGGCCTGGCAACGTCGCACCGATTAGAGGACTATTTCTGCCAGCACTGAGCCAGTTTGAGTCATCGAACTCTGTTGTTTGGTTTGGGTTTATCAGTACGCAGTCTGCGCTATTTCCGTATTGAATCGCACCGAGGTCACCTCGATTGATGAATTGCCCAGCTCGGGCCGTCATGGCGGTCAGGGAGATCTCAAACGGTAGTTCACTTTTTTTATCCAGTTGCATAAGCAGTTGGATGATTCCCTCAGCGATACTCATCCCCTGCTCTGTTTCTGGGAAAGGAGCTAGCTTGGCACCTGTTTCATGTGGGGAATGATCGGAAACGATCAGATCAATCGTGCCATCGGCGATACCTGAGATAAGGGCAAGTCGATCGTCTTCAGTCCTGAGCGGTCGTTCGAGATGAAAGTTGGGGTCCAGATTGGCGATCGCACTTTCCGAATATACGAGGTGCGCGAGTGTGACATCGCATGTGATGTTGAGGCCCTCTGCCTTCGCTTTCCGGATTCGTTCGACCGAATTTTTCGAGGTAATACGCGAAAAGTGTGCAGCTACGCCAGTAGCCTCAACTAAGTCAAGATCGGCGCCGAGACCTAGCGTCTCTGAAAGTGGCGAATTCAGAGACAATCCGAGCCCGGTTCCAATGCGTCCTGCATGCGCGCACCCCCCTGCAAAGTCACGAGATTCCGAATCTAGGATGACGCGGATACCAAGGCTTTGTGCGTATTTTAGAGCGTTGAACTCAATCTTTCTCGATCGGAACGGACGATTTCCTTGTGAAAGAGCGACGCATCCCGCGTCCACTAGAGCGGCCATTTCTGAAAGCTGGGCACCTTCTCCGCTCTGGGTCAACATTGCTGTTGGTAGGACTCGACAGTGCCCTGATGCGCCGGCCCGCTCAAGAACAAGCCGGACATCAGCAGGCGAGTCGACGATCGGATCAGTTGCCGGTGTCGCAACCACTGAAGTCACTCCGCCTGCGACTGCGGCCTTAGTCTCAGACGCTATGGTACCTTTGTGTTCGAGCCCTGGTTCACGCAAATTAACTCGGCAATCGATTAGCCCAGGGATGAGCCAAGAGCTTTGACCGTCGATCTCTTTGCCTCCGGGTAGGGTCTGTGGATCAACAAACACGCCCTGCGCAATCCCGATATCGGTTTTCTCGTGCACAGGGCTTCCGGGTGAAATAATCGTTATGTTGCGAATAATGACGCTCATGAGTGATCATCCTGTTGGGTCGATAGCGTCATCGCCATAACAGCCATACGGATAGCGATCCCATTGGTGACTTGATCAAGAATAACGGCCTGTTGTCCGTCGGCCACCTCGTTAGCAATCTCTACACCTCGGTTGATTGGGCCGGGGTGCATGACAATCGCGTTGTCCTTGGCGAGCTGTAAACGGGATTCGGTCATGCCATATAGATTGAAGAATTCTCTTTCACTGGGAAGTAATGCGGCAGTCATTCGCTCTTTTTGGAGTCTAAGCAAGACCACAACATCCACGTCCTTTAAACCATCTTCAATGCGATGAAAGGTTCGGACAGCTAAGTGCTCGAGGTCACCTGGGAGTAGCGTGCCAGGTCCTATCGCCCGGATATCTGGACAGCCCATACCGCGTAAGCCATGGATTAATGAGCGCGCAACGCGTGAGTGTTTTAGGTCACCAATGATTGCCACCGATAGCTGGGCTGGATCACCCTTATGCTTGCGTATCGTCATGAGATCCAAAAGTGCTTGGGTGGGGTGTGCATGGGTTCCATCGCCCGCGTTGATGACTGCAATGTTGGGCGTTACTCGGTCAGCAATAAAGAATGGGGCGCCGCCAGCGCTGTGCCTAACGACGAACAGATCTGCTTGCATGGCCTCCAGATTTTTTAGCGTATCGAAGAGTGTTTCACCTTTAGATGCGGAGCTCGTTCGGATATCGAGTGTGACAACGTCGGCGCTAAGACGGTGTGCAGCAATATCGAAGGTTGTACGCGTTCGTGTTGAATTTTCGAAAAACAAGTTAACAACAGTTTTTCCGCGGAGCAGGGGCACTTTTTTAACTGGCTGCCCTTGCGAAGACAAAAAAGTCTCGGCGGTGTCAAGGAGCTCGGTTATCAGGGATTTTGGAAGGCCTTCGGTCGTCAGGAGGTGCCTCAACCGTCCGTCTAAGGTGAGCTGGAGCGCAGCTGGACCGTGCATGGCGTTCCTTATTCTGAGTCCGGAGTCATGAGCGCTAAAGGCTCTGGCCCGGAGAGTTTACACCGTCCGACCCCTTTTTCACCAAGAGATTCTCCAAGAAAATTTGGTTCGATAGGTAACTCGCGGCCACCCCGATCGAATAGGACCGCCAGATCAATGCGCCCGGGACGACCGTAGTCGAACAGCACATTGATGGCGGCCCGTATAGTCCTTCCCGTAAACAGCACATCATCAACTAAAAGAATACTTTCGCCATTCAATTGTTTTGGCATTCGATCGGTGATGCCAGAGCGTTTAAGGCCACTAGTCTCGAAATCATCCCGATAGAGGGATATATCGAGGGTTGCTGGTTCATCCCAATGGAGTTGGGTACAGATAAGTGACGCAATCCAAGCCCCTCCAGTGTGGATCCCCACGACCAGTGGTTGCTCGTTTGAGTATGTTTGTTTCACTTGTCTGATTAGGTGTGCGAGTGCATCGACGGTCTCTTTCTGGGATCGAATCTCACGCATGTTGGTCTCCAAGCCAACGTTCCAATATCACGCTGGCGGCTGTCGCATCTAGCTTCCCGTATAGGTCGCTCGCTTTGCCATGATAGTTTAAATGCTCACGCGCCTCGCGTGTGCTGTGATATTCATCGATAAATGCGATTTGAACACCGAATTTTCCATGCAGTCGCTGTCCGAACGTTTTTGCACGCTCTGCCATTTCGCTCATTGAACCATCCTCGTGGAGTGGTAATCCGACGACAACAATATCTGGTTTCCAATCGTCCAGTATTACCGCTATGTCGTCCCAATCGGGAACTCCATGTTCCGCGACGACGGCGGTTAGTGGCGTTGCCGTCTGCGTCAGGGTCTGACCCGTGGCGACGCCAATTCGAGTCAGGCCGAAATCAAAACCAATAGCAAGGGGCATCAGGCGTGGCCCGCTCCTTGTGAGAGTTGGATGGGATCGATTCCGAGTTGTGCCAGCGCTGCTCTTTGTCTGTCACTGGTTGGGATCTGAAAGATCACATCGGAATTCCATGGAACATTTATCCACGTATTTGCTGCCATTTCAGATTCCAGTTGTCCTTCTGACCAACCTGAGTAGCCGAGGATGAAAATAGCATCTCCTTCGTTGAGTGCCTGAATGGCGAGTGGAAGCACATCAGGACTCGATGCTAGGTATAGTCCATCAAGGATTTCAACCACATCGTCGGTGATCGGGTGGTTTGAGAGCAAAAAGCCCCGTTGTGGCTCGACTGGCCCCCCGGTCATGACCGAAACCTCGCGATCCAATGTATCGGCGGTGTCTAGGCCAAGTTGTTCGAAGATTTCATGTACGGAGAATTCAGTTGGCTTATTGACGATAAAGCCCATTGCACCCGTTTCGCCATGCTCACATATCAACACCAGTGACGAGTCAAAAATGCCATCTTTTAGATCTGGCATGGATACCAGAAATTGACCATGAAAAGTTGTTTGTCCTGATTCTTCGCTCATAGCATCTATCTCTTTCGCGACCGCGTTAAGTTAGTGTATCTCACTCATTAAAAAGTGTTGTGAAAAAGTCTTTCCCGATTGTCGTGCCTGCTTGTGCATCAATTTCGCGAACGCATGTTGGACTAGTGACGTTGACCTCTGTGAGATGTCCTCCAATAACATCAAGACCGACAAACAAAAGCCCACGCCGACGAAGGACCGTCCCTATTGTGTCAGCGATTTTCCGCTCTTCCTCCGATATCGGCTTGGTTACACCGCGCCCCCCGGCGGCTAGATTTCCTCGTGTCTCCCCTTGAGATGGGATACGTGCAAGTACATGCGAGACCGGCTTACCATGGAGAATGAGAACGCGCCGGTCTCCGTCCATGATTTCGGGTCTATATTCTTGGGCCATCACCAATCGAGACTCGTCAGGAGAGAGAGTTTCAAGAGCCACGCCAAGATTCAAGCCATCTGCTGTGATTCGAAAAATACCGGTCCCACCCATACCATCGAGCGGCTTCAGAATAATATCGCCTTGTCTTTTCTGGAACGTTCGAATTGCTTCATGTTTCGACGAGACAACAGTTTTCGGCATAAAGGCACTGAATTCAGTCGCAAATAATTTTTCGTTACAGTCCCGAATCGCTTGAGGGTCATTAATTACGCGAACACCTTGTTTCTGTGCACGTTCTAGGATGTGGGTCCCGTATAGATACTCGCTGTCAAAGGGTGGGTCGACCCGGATCATAACCACATCCAAGTCCGACAAGGGCGCTTCCACTGGATCTGAGAGTTCCGCGAAATTGGTACTGACGCCATCGTTGACTCTCACGGTTTGCATAATGGCTTTGGCTTGGCCCTGATCAAGAGACATTCCGTTCTTTGGAAGGTATAGGACCTTATGACTGAGTTCTTGCGCCGCCAGCATTAGCGCAAAACTAGTATCCTTGTATGGTTGGATGTTCTCGATAGGATCCATCCAGAATCCAATTTTCTTTACTGGTGTGCCCACACCTTCTCCTAGTAATGACCGTACTGATGCCCAAGCAATGTCAATCCGACAATTGCAGCGGTCTCCGCTCTAAGCACTGTGGGGCCAAGTGACATGAGTTTCACCTGCTTTTTAAGAAGAGAACTGACTTCGTCGTCACTAAACCCGCCCTCTGGACCAATTAATAGAAGCGATTCTTTAGTGGTGTCAATGTACGCAGACTCGCTGGCAGGGTGGGCCATTACAACTTGTTGAGGTAAGACAAGCTCGTGCAAATACGAAGGCCTGTGTAGTGTAGGGAGCCAATTATTTTCTGATTGCTCGCAGGCGTTGACTAAGATCTCTTGCCAGTGCCCCCATTTTTTTTTGAGACGACCTTCGTTAGGTGGCGAGTCAGTGAATTGTGTAATGAGTGGTTGAATCGCAAGTACGCCGAGTTCCGTTGTTTTTTGCAGCGCCCAATCGAAACGATCTGACCTGATCAACGCGAGGCCCAAGGTAACCGGAAGGCGCTTGTCTTTATGCTCGGTCATGTTGAGAATTTGGGCGATAGTTTCACGTTTGCTGATGTTTTCGATTACAGCTTGGTAAGAGCGCCCAGTCCCATCAAATAACTCAATTACTTGCGACGTTTTGGCTCGGAGGACGCGTGAGAGGTAGTGGTGGTTACGTCCAGATAAAACCACCTCGCCTGTCGCGTGGCCGAGGGCGTCCGCATACAGACGAGGCGTTTTCATTGCTAGTACTTATAAGCTGCGGGCTTGAAAGGGCCGTTGACTGGTACTCCGATATAGTCCGCCTGTTTGTCAGCCAGTTTGGTGATCACTCCACCAAACCCTTCGACCATACAACTCGCCACCTCCTCGTCGAGTTGCTTCGGTAGTACTTCAATTTGAATGTTGCCTGCCTTTTGTGATTCGGGTAGATCTGCGAAGCTACGCCCATACATCTCGATCTGTGCAAGGACTTGGTTAGCGAATGAGCCGTCCATAATGCGTGATGGATGACCAGTCGCATTACCGAGGTTCACTAAACGTCCCTCAGCGAGAAGGAGTAAGTAGTCATCATTAGCATCTGAACGAAACACTTGGTGTACCTGAGGTTTTATTTCTTCCCAGTGCCAGTTCCGGCGCATGTGATCGGTATCGATTTCATTATCGAAGTGGCCGATATTACAAACGATGGCGCCCTTTTTCAGGCACTGAAGCATGGCGCTGTCGCAGACGTCAATATTACCAGTGGTGGTAACCAATACATCAGTGTCCTCAAGCAGGCGCTTATTAATATCCTTAATCTGGTCTGTCTTGATACCGTTTTGGTATGCGCTCACCACTTCAAAGCCGTCCATGCACGCCTGCATCGCGCAGATCGGATCCGTCTCTGTGATACGAACGATCATACCCTCCTGGCGAAGGCTCTGTGCGGAGCCTTTACCGACATCACCGTAACCAATCACAAGGGCGCGTTTGCCGGATAGAAGCATGTCTGTGCCGCGTTTTATCGCATCATTCAAGGAATGACGACACCCATATTTGTTATCAACTTTTGATTTCGTCACCGAGTCATTGACGTTAATTGCAGGGATCTTAAGTTCGCCGTTGTTTAACATTTCAACCAAGCGGTGAACACCGGTCGTTGTTTCTTCGGTCACACCATGAATGTGCCTCAGCATTTCGGGGTACTTCTCGTGGACCATTGCTGTCAAGTCGCCGCCATCGTCGAGTAGCATATTGGCATCCCAGGGTTTGCCATCCTTCAGGATCGTTTGTTCAACGCACCACTCACCCTCTTCGTTGGTTTGACCCTTCCATGCATAGACTGGGATGCCGGCAGCGACCATGGCTGCCGCTGCTTCGTCTTGCGTTGAGAAAATATTACAAGAACTCCAGCGAACAGCGGCACCGAGTGCGACCAGTGTTTCAATTAGGACCGCTGTTTGCACGGTCATGTGAATACAGCCGATGATTTTTGCACCTTTCAGTGGCTGTTCTGCTGAGTATTTTTCTCGCAATCGCATCAAGGCTGGCATCTCGCTCTCTGCCAAACGGATTTCTCTGCGTCCCCAATCTGCTAGTGCAAGATCTTTGATTTTGTAATCACCCTTCAATACGTCTTTTGCTAGTGCGCTCATTGTGTTGCCTCTCGTTTCAGTTACAGCTTTGCGGCTGCTTCAGCCAGTGCCTGAGCGCGGTCCGTGCGCTCCCAAGTTAAATCCAAATCGGTTCGACCAAAGTGGCCATAAGCGGCCGTGGGGCGATAAATAGGGCGGTTGAGATCGAGCATGGTCGAGATTGCTCTGGGGCGCAAATCAAAGTGCGCGCGGACCAGCTGATCCAGCTGTGCGTTGGTCAATTGGGAAGTGCCGAACGTCTCAACACGGATCGATGTCGGTTCGGCAACCCCGATGGCATATGACACCTGTACTTCGCATCGATCAGCAAGGCCCGCGGCTACGAGATTTTTTGCAACGTAGCGCGCCGCATAAGCCGCGGAACGATCGACTTTCGACGGGTCTTTTCCGGAAAACGCTCCGCCGCCATGTCGTGCCATACCCCCATACGTATCAACGATGATCTTGCGACCGGTGAGCCCGGCGTCGCCCACGGGACCTCCGACGACAAAGCGCCCGGTCGGATTGATATGGTATTTGGTTTGGTCGGTAAGCCAAGTGTCGGGCAAAACGGGTGTGATTATCTGTTCCCTCACGTCGCGCTGGAGTTGTTCGAGTGGAATATCTTCATTGTGTTGTGTTGACAGCACTACGGCTTCAATGCCGACGATAGCGTCCCCATCGTAGGCGAACGTTACTTGACTTTTCGCGTCCGGGCGCAGGTAGGCCAATTCGCCGTTTTTTCGAACCTCTGCCTGTCGGCGGACCAGCTCGTGCGAAAAGTGAATCGGGGCTGGCATAAAGCTGTCAGTTTCGTTGGTTGCGTAGCCAAACATCAGGCCTTGGTCACCAGCACCTTGCTCGTGGAATTCTGTTTGGTCGACGCCTTGTGCGATGTCTTGTGACTGTTTACCAATGCCGTTGAGAACGGCGCACGTATTACCATCAAAGCCTAACGACGACTTATCATATCCAATATCTACTATTACTCGGCGTGTGATTTCTTCGATATCGACCCACGCGTCTGTACGAACTTCGCCCGACACCAGTACCATGCCGGTTTTTACCAGTGTCTCTATCCCAGTTCGTGAGTTTTTATCATCAGCAATCAATGCGTCAAGAATTGCATCGGAAATCTGATCGGCCATCTTGTCTGGGTGGCCTTCAGATACAGATTCTGACGTAAAGTAAGTTATGTCAGTCATGAAAAAGTCTCGGATAAATTTTATATAATTATATAAAGATATCCTTATATGTCAATTTTTTTAAGAAATCCTGTCTTGTGGTTCGCGTCAGGTTTCATAACAATGCCTATTTGAAGACTCTCCCTGTGACTAGAAAGGATGTCATATGACTGACCGTAGGACGCTGGCAAACGCGATTCGTTTTTTGAGTATTGATGCCGTACAGGCTGCTAACTCGGGGCATCCGGGCGCCCCGATGGGTATGGCAGATGTTGCTGAGGTATTATGGCGTCGAGTGTTACGGCATAATCCACGAGACCCCAAATGGCCGAACCGGGATCGGTTTGTGTTGTCGAATGGCCACGGTTCCATGCTGATTTATTCCCTACTGCATTTGACCGGTTACGACGTTACGACTGATGACTTGAGGTTGTTTCGGCAACTAAACTCAAGGACACCAGGTCACCCAGAATATGGATACACCGCTGGCGTCGAGACGACGACCGGCCCGTTGGGTCAGGGGCTTGCGAATGCTGTGGGGATGGCGCTCGCTGAACGGACCTTGGCGGCACAATTTAACCGCGATCAGTTTCCAATTATCGATCATTACACCTATTGTTTTGCTGGTGACGGTTGCCTGATGGAGGGCGTCAGTCATGAGGTGTGTTCATTGGCTGGTACATTGGGCTTGGGAAAGCTAATTGTTTTTTACGACGATAATGGCATCTCGATTGACGGTGACGTTCGCGGTTGGTTCAGTGACGACACACCGGCCCGTTTTGAATCATATGGCTGGCAGGTGATCCGTGAGGTCGATGGTCATGATGCGCTTGAAGTCGAAACTGCACTCGAAACAGCGCGTAAAGATAAGTCGCGTCCAACGCTTATTTGTTGCCGTACGGTGATTGGTTTTGGTTCACCCAACCTAGCCGGTAGCGAAAAAACTCATGGTGCTCCTCTGGGTGATACGGAAATACAAGCCACCCGTGATGCTATGGGTTGGATGCATGCGCCGTTCGATGTCCCCGAGGACATTCGAGATGCGTGGGATGCGAAAGCCAAGGGCGCAGAGGTTCACGCCGAGTGGGACCGGTTGTTCACTGGGTATCGAGAGCAATATCCAGACCTAGCGTCCGAATTTGAGCGCCGTATGCAAGGGGTTCTGCCTGTCAATGCGCTCGTCGCCATTGACCGTGCGATTGCCGACACCCAAGCTGAATCGCCTAAAATTGCGACTCGAAAAGCATCTCAGAATGCGATCGAAGTCGTGGCGAGATTGTTCCCTGAAATGTTTGGTGGGTCTGCTGACCTTGGTCATTCTAATTTAACGGTGTGGCCAGGTCATCAGGTCAACAGCGCAGACAACCCTGGTGGAAACTATGTGCATTATGGCGTGCGAGAGTTTGGAATGTGCGCGATTATGAATGGTGTGGCTTTGCATGGCGGCCTACTTCCGTTCGGGGGAACCTTCCTGATTTTCATGGATTATGCGCGCAACGCGGTTCGTATGGCTGCGCTAATGAAGCAGCGTATCGTTTATGTCTTTACCCACGATTCGATCGGGCTTGGTGAGGATGGCCCCACACATCAGCCGGTTGAGCAGCTGGCGAGTTTGCGCTCTACGCCGGGCTTAGAAATCTGGAGACCTTGTGACACCACTGAGACCTTTGTCGCCTGGAAAGAGGCTCTATCCTTCGGGGGCCCAACCGCACTTGCCTTGTCTCGCCAAGGGTTAGCTAATCAGATGAGAGATGAGCAGCAAGTCGCTGATATCGCGAGAGGCGGCTATATCCTAAGGCAAGAGACGAGCGATCTTGAGTTGATCCTTATCGCAACGGGGTCCGAAGTGGAGTTGGTGATGGCTGCTGCTGAGGCTCTGGGTGCAGGGGTGCGCGTGGTTTCTATGCCATCAACCAGCCGTTTTGATCAACAAGATTCGGATTACCGTGAGGCCGTTTTACCACCAAACTGCACGAAGCGGGTGGCTGTAGAGGCAGGGCATCCGGATGGTTGGTATAAATATGTGGGTCTCAATGGTTCTGTTATAGGGATGCGTACCTTCGGAGAATCCGGGCCCGGTGGTGACGTGATGCGGCATTTTGGGTTTACCGTGGAGCACGTCGTAGCGACAGCCAAAGTACAATAATTACTATGGCGACGCACCAAAAATAGCGATGTTCGGATCGCTAGTGCGTCGCGCTCGTAGTCGTGGTGTCCCTCCGACCTCGACCGGCTTCAATCATTGCCCGGCATCGTCGGTGTTTTATATGACTCACTTGATGGTTAACGGTAAGCTTTTTAGGTTGCTCTTTTTACGATGAGGGATATTGGAACCGGTTCGTTGATCTGCTGTTTCATTGGCAATTGATTTCTAGGGAGTGATTCAAATGATCAAAGTTATGTCTGATTTAGATTTACGAGGAAAGCGCGTTCTGGTTCGTCAGGATTTAAATGTTCCAATCAAAGAGGGCCGCGTGCGATCGACGGCAAGGATTGACGCTGCTCTGCCTACACTGAAGATGCTTCTTGCACAGGGAGCGAGGGTTGCCGTGATGAGCCACTTGGGTCGGCCAAAGGAAGGCGCTTTCGAACCTGAATTCAGTCTGGCACCGGTTGCAGAATCCTTATCTGAAAAACTGGGACGGGAAGTGCCCTTGATAACAGATTGGATAGACGGGTTTGCGCAAACTGATGATGTGGTGCTTTTGGAGAATGTACGCTATCTCGTAGGTGAAAAAAAAGATAGTGAGGCGCTAGCTAGGAAGATGGCTTCGTTGTGTGATGTATTTTTGATGGACGCGTTCGGAACAGCCCATCGCGCTCAAGCATCTACGCACGGTGTTGGTTTATTTGCGCCCGAGGTCGCTGCGGGTCCATTGATGGCAGCGGAGCTTGACGCGCTTGGAAAAGTACTCTGCTACCCCGGCCGCCCGGCTGTGGCAATCGTCGGTGGTTCTAAGGTGTCGACTAAGCTAAGCGTGCTTACAGAGCTTGCGAACCGAGTTGATCAGATCGTTGTCGGTGGAGGAATGGCCAATACCTTCTTGGCTGCGGCGGGTTTCTGTGTCGGACAATCGCTGATGGAGCCCGACCTCACTCAGAACGCGGAATTATTGATGTCGAGGGTTGATATTCCTCTGCCCACCGACGTGGTCGTCGCGACAGCGTTTTCGGCTGATGCCGATGCAATTGTGAAACAAGTCGATGAGGTTGCCGAAGCCGACTTGATTCTCGATGTTGGGCCTGAAACACAGGCGTCATACCAAGGTATGATGGCTTCTGCGAGCACGATTTTATGGAATGGACCGGTCGGGGTGTTTGAATTCCCAAAGTTTGAGGGTGGGACGCGAGCCCTGTCGCTTGCGATCGCAGCGAGCGACGGATTCAGTCTCGCTGGCGGTGGTGACACTCTGGCAGCGATTGAGCAGTTTGCTGTTGCCGATAAGATTAGTTATATCTCTACTGGTGGCGGGGCGTTCCTTGAGTTTATAGAAGGGAAGGAGCTGCCGGCTGTTAGAATGTTGAAATCTAGAGCCGGTTCGTGAGGAGGTTTCATGGCATTAATCAGTTTGCGTCAATTGCTGGACCATGCTGCTGAGCGGGACTATGGGGTACCGGCATTTAATGTGAATAATCTAGAACAGATGCGCGCTATTATGGAGGCTGCAGACGTTGTTGACGCGCCGGTAATCGTTCAGGCATCCGCCGGGGCGAGAAAGTATGCGGGAAGCCGCTTTTTGAGTCATTTAATTGAAGCGGCTGTTGAAGAGTTCCCTGACATACCTGTATGTATGCATCAGGACCACGGTGCTTCACCGGACGTCTGCCAGCAGTCGATCCAGTTAGGTTTTTCATCGGTCATGATGGACGGTTCTTTGATGCCGGATCAAAAGACGCCCTCAAGCTTTGACTACAATGTGGAAACAACGCTTCTAACAACCCGGATGGCCCATGCGTGCGGCGTTTCAGTCGAAGGTGAGCTTGGTTGTCTTGGCTCTCTGGAAACCGGTAAGGCCGGTGAAGAGGACGGTGTCGGTGCGCAAGGGACCCTATCACACGACCAGATGTTAACCGACCCAGATGAGGCCGCTGATTTTGTCAAGACCACGCAAGTAGATGCGTTGGCGATTGCGATTGGCACCTCGCATGGTGCCTACAAGTTTACCCGGCCACCAACGGGAGACATTCTCGCAATCAATCGGATAAAAGAGATCCACGCACGGATACCCGATACACACTTGGTGATGCATGGATCGAGTTCGGTACCTCAGGATTGGCTGGCCGTGATCAATGAATTTGGCGGTGAGATTCCTGAAACTTACGGTGTTCCTGTTGAAGAGATTCAGGAAGGAATAAAACATGGAGTTCGCAAGATAAACATCGATACAGACTTACGCTTGGCGTCTACTGGCGCAATTCGTCGCTATCTTTTGAAAAATCCATCTGAGTTTGACCCACGTAAGTATCTCCAGGAGGCGAAAAAAGCAATGAGCGACATTGTCAAAGCGCGCTACGAAGCTTTTGGCTGTGCGGGACAAGCATCAAAAATAAAAGTCATTGGGCTCGAGGTGATGGCCGGTCGTTACTCCGCAGGCGAATTGGAGCCCCGGGTCTCTTAGGGTGGAAAAGTTCAGAGGTCAAGCCCCACTTTTGTCATTCAAAGCAACACGCGACACCTTATGGTGCCAACGATTTTGGATAACTTCTCAAGAGCGACCTCTGAGTAATCTCGATCGACGTTTTTAAGCGTCCCTCGCAAATTTAAGAATATTGCCCTGCGACGCCAACAACAGAATATCCGCAGGGCGTTTTGCGAATAAGCCGCACGTCACAACGCCCGGAATTTGGTTTATAACGAACTCCAGCTCTTTCGGATTGATAATCAACATGTCGTGCACGTCAAGAATAATATTTCCGTTATCTGTAACAATTCCTTGGCGATATTCGGGATTACCTCCAAGCTCTACCAGAGCGCGTGCTACTAGGCTCCTCGCCATCGGAATGACCTCAACCGGTAATGGAAAAGCGCCGAGTACATCAACTTTCTTGGAATCATCTGCGATACACACGAATTGCGAAGAAGCCTCCGCAATAATCTTTTCACGGGTCAGCGCAGCGCCACCGCCCTTGATCAAGTTAAGCTGGGGATCTGCTTCGTCGGCGCCATCAATGTATACAGGAAGTGTGCCAGTGGCGTTGAGATCAAGGAGTTCGATACCGTAATCGGTCAGGCGATCCTCCGTCGCCTTGGACGAGGCAACTGCACCGAGGATTTGTATTTTGCTTTCAGCGAGTATGTCGATAAAACAATTAGCTGTTGAGCCGGTACCGATACCAATCGGAGTCTTCGGATCAAGAAGATGCCGTACCTCGTCCAAGGCTGCTTCGGCTACTTGGCGTTTTTTTTCGTCTTGGTTCATCACCGCCCCCTTAGGAAAGGCGAAAGCATAGCTGTTCGGTGATGCAGGCGCTATGATAGCGATCTCAGATTTGGATTTTTCATGTTCGACGCTTTAATTAAAAAGATTCTGTCCGCCCGCGTTTATGATGTGGCAACTGAATCACCTGTTCATCTTGCGCCCTTTTTATCTAAACGGCTCGGTCGGCCGGTGTTTTTCAAACGCGAAGATTTGCAACCGGTGTACTCCTTCAAATGTCGTGGGGCATATAACAAGATGGTTAGTATTCCAAAAGAAATACTTGCCAAAGGCGTCATCGCAGCGTCGGCTGGAAATCACGCGCAAGGTGTAGCTTTAGGCGCCCAAAAATTGAAGATTCCTGCGATTATCGTCATGCCAACGACAACGCCTGCAATTAAAGTGCGCTCAGTTAAAGCCCGTGGTGCGCAGGTAGTTCTGCATGGTGATAGTTTTGATGAGGCATTTGAAAAGAGTCAGGAGCTAGTCACTGAGTATGGCTACACGTACCTGCATCCGTTCGATGATGCGGAAGTGATTGCCGGACAGGGAACTGTCGCGGTTGAGTTGTTAAGACAGCTAATGCGACCGATTGATGCGGTCTTCATTCCGGTTGGCGGCGGTGGTCTTGCTGCAGGCATGGCGGCCTACATCAAATATGTTCGACCTGAAATCAAGGTTATTGCGGTCGAACCTGAGGATGCTGCGTGTCTGGCCGCTGCGATGAATGCCAAGAGCCGCGTCGTATTACCGCAGGTTGGTCTGTTTGCAGATGGGGTTGCCGTCAAGCAGATCGGCAAGAATACGTTTGAGGTATTGAAAGACGCTTGTGACGAGGTGATTACGGTTACGACAGACGAGATTTGTGCCGCGGTCAAAGATGTGTTTGATGATGTGAGGAGCGTCAATGAGCCGGCTGGAGCCCTTGCCGTTGCAGGATTAAAGAAATATGCAGAGAGGGAAGGAGCGGGCGACGCCCTAGTGGCAGTTCTTTCTGGAGCCAACGTCAATTTTGATCGTATCCGACATGTGGCCGAGCGGGCCGAGGTTGGTGAAAAGCGAGAGGCAATCTTGGCCGTCACTATACCCGAGCGACCGGGAGCCTTTAAGGCTTTCTGTGAGCAGATCGGTAACCGTAACATAACGGAATTTAACTACCGCTTCGCAGATCGTGACCAGGCTCATATTTTTGTCGGTGTCACGACAGACCCGACCACTGACGACCGAGCTCGTTTGGTTGACAAGCTCAGCGAGGCTGATTTACCTGTCGTCGATATGACTGACAATGAACTTGCCAAACTGCATATCCGGCATATGGTGGGAGGCCGAAGCCCCGAGGCAGGATCAGAGCTTGTGTTTCGTTTTGAGTTTCCGGAGCGTCCAGGAGCACTTCTCAAGTTCTTGAATAGGATCGGCTCACGCTGGAATATTTCGGCTTTCCATTATAGAAATCATGGCGCCGCGTACGGACGAGTGCTCGTATCAATGCAGGCCGAGCTCGCAGAGCAGGTGGAACTGGTGAGTTATTTTGATGATATTGGATATACCTATTTTGATGAAACAGAAAATCCAGCAGTTAGCCTGTTTATGAGAGGCTGATTATCGTTGTTCAATTTAACTTACTAGAAAATTTGACATTTTTATTTTTTGTCGTATCCTGCTCGAAATTTGAACAGGTGCAGGATGCATGAACCGTCGCGACCCATTCAGAATGCTAATGATAATTGGTGGTCTAATATTAGCCGTCACCGTTGCCCACAGCGCTATCATTGGCGGATAATCCCACTCTCAGTGACGATCCAGTCAAACGACTGGTCCCATTGATCAGCCTCAAACATTGTTTTTTGCATATTAAATGCTACGCCGATTCTAACCGGTAGCATTGGGGCACACTTCTCCAGCGCGCGGTCGTAGTAACCTCCGCCCATACCTAACCGATGTCCTCTGGTGTCGTATGCGACACATGGCATGATGAGCCAATCAAGAGTATCTATATCGGCCGTTATCTGCTGGTTAGACGTGCGAATGCCAAATTGCGCTTTGATGATATCGGCATCGGATCGAAGATATGCAAGTTCCATCGATGTTTTAGTCAAAATTCTCGGCACGAAACACTGTTGAGTGCTGACAAAAAGGTGGTTATGAAATGCCGATAGATCGACTTCTGAACCGTGTGACATATAGGAGCCAACACGGCAAACGTGTGCTGGAAGCATTTGAATTAAATGCTCAGAAATTATTTTACTGAGGCGCTTGCGATAAGAGGCAGGTACTGCATCTCTCTTTTTCAGGATTTCGGTTCTAAGTATCTGTTTCGACATTAAAGCCCCAGGTTGCCGCTGTCAGTGTGGCCCTTGAACCCAATGGTTCAAGGCGGGAAACGCAAACACACATTAGGCTTTCCGAAGACGGACGTGCGCACCGTATGTTTTGTATATCCCTAGAAAAAGAGTATCGGCTCAGGGACATTACTAACTGGCGTACAACCCAGGTTGCCCGGAGTATATCAGCCTGTTTCAGTCTCAGACAGACGTTCTAGGGTTGCACCTATTCGATCAGCGAGACGCTTGAGCTCATCGTCCGACCCTTTTGTTTCGCCGGTGAGGTGTTCATGTGCAATATTTAGCGCGGCCATCACAGCAAGTCGTTCGAGCGCATTATTACCGGTTTTTTCCTGAATTTCACGCATACGTTTATCGACAAATTCTGCCGCAGCCTCAAGTTCACGCTCCTGACCAGCAGGGCATGCAACCGGAAATTCTCGCCCCAAGATCTGTACACGAACAGTCGCAATTTCGGTCATGACAACACCTCATAGTTTTTTAGCCTGCCTAAAACTGCGTCAATATTTTGGCGGGCTTGGTCACGTTGCTTTAGGAGCTTGGCACGCGCACGTTTAAGCTCTGCTTGTTGCTTCCGCAGGTGGCGATTTTCTTGATTTAGACGTTCTGAAAGTTGGATCAGTTTCTCAAGTTGCTGTTCCAACTCCTGCAAATCATTATGCATTTAGGGTTTCCTCAGGCTTAGACGCATCATACGTCTGCTCACTCTTGGGTACAACAGACGTGATACAGTAGCGCAAGAGGAGGACCCACATGATCGAGGAGTTATACCGTTCCATAGACGATTGGTTAGTCGACCAGAACTCGGATATTCGGGCGTCTGAGATTCAGGGGTTGCTTGCTGGATTGATGGCAGCCAATTTGACGGTCAGACCTGACGAGTTTGTGGCGCGTCTTGCTGAATATGCGGATATACACCCCGGAAGCTTCGCCCAGGTATCTGACTCTCTGGACCTACTGTTTGGGGAGCTACATAAAAGTTGGTCGGGGATGGGGCTCGACTTTGAGTTGCTCCTGCCCGATGACAATGAATTAATTGAAGAACGTGCAGATGCCTTGGGCGCGTGGTGCGGTTCCTTCCTTGCCGGCTTGGGTCTTTCAGGAGAGATCTCAAAAACCAGGAATCTCTCTGAGGATGTGCGTCAGGCGCTTGAGGACCTTTCTGAGATCGCTCGTATCGAGGCAGATGGTCAGGATGAAACCCTTGAAAAAGCATTCGCGGACGTCAGTGAACATGTGAGGCTGGCCGCGTTACTTGTTGCCACTGAGTTACCCTGCTATCAACATAAAGACCATGAAAAGGCTACCGTGCATTAAATGAGTGAGTCCATGTTTCCGTTACACGTGTATCAAAATCGTCGTGATCAATTAAAAGGGATGATGCCCGAGAATTCGTTAGCTATTATATCGGCGGCGCGTGAATCGATTCGTAACAGAGATGCGGAATATCCATTTCGTCAGTCGAGTGATTTTTGGTATCTGACGGGCTTCACTGAGCCAGACGCTGTATTGATTATTGGTCCCGGACACCCTGATCGTCTATTCGTCAGACCGAAAAATCCAGACCAAGAGGTCTGGACAGGTCGGAGACTCGGACCTGATCACGTCAAAACGGGCCTAGGAATCGATGAGGGCTATCCAATCGACGAATTGGATGCAGAATTCACAACTTTATTGGCTGATATTACCTCGATTGAATACCCGTTTTATTGCAATGACTCAGCTGCGATTGTAGATCGCGTGATGAAGGCCAAGGGAATTAAATCAAGGCAGCAGGGCCGCCTGTCACATCGTGCTGACCTGTCCCGATTTCTCCACCAAGCGCGGCTGATTAAAACAAACGAAGAGATTGATGTCATGCGAGAGGCGGGACGTATTTCAGCCCTGGGACACGTAGCAGCAATGAGGGCCTGCCAGCCTGGAATGACAGAAGATCAATTGGCATCAATTGTTGAACACACGTTTCGTATGGAGGGTTCTCCAGCGCTTGCGTACCAGACAATCGTCGGAGGCGGCGACAACGCCTGCATACTGCATTACATCGACCGCGCTGATATGTTGAATTCAGGAGACTTGGTCTTGATTGATGCCGGTTGTGAGGTAAAGGGATACGCTGGTGACATTACCAGAACTTTTCCGGTCAACGGATCTTTCACTGAGGCACAAGCAGAGCTTTATGATTTGGTTTTGAGCGCACAAGCGGAGGCGATCGATGCCATGGTTGTTGGGAAGTCGATCAAATCATTTCATGAGGCGGCTTTAAGGCGACTGACAGAGGGTCTGATTGGCCTAAACATCATCGAAGGACCACTGGAAGTTGCAATCGAAGAAAAACGGTATGCAACCTACTACATGCATGGAACAGGTCATTTCCTCGGATTGGATGTGCACGACGTCGGAATGTATGAGATCGACTCGAAGCCGATTGAGCTCAGCGAGGGGATGGTTATTACCTGTGAACCCGGTCTTTACCTGAAGAAAGGATCCGATGCCCCGGCCAAATATCGCGGTATAGCTATCCGTATCGAAGACGATGTGTTGATTACTCAGCAAGGGCCAGAGATTCTCACCAAGGATGTGCCCAAAGAGCGCTTAGAAATTGAAGCGTTAATGCGAGGTTAGAGGTGCAGATCGGGATTATCGGTGGCGGCCCGGTTGGCTCAATCGCAAGCTTAGCTCTCAAGCTTATGGGACATACGGTCCGTTTGTTTGATCCTACTACTCAAAAGCCAAAGATGTCGCTCGCACTGTCCGAAACAACATTGTCGTTACTTGAGAACATTGGCGTGCAACCAAAGGCCGGTCAAGATCTGGTGGAAATACTGGTGAATGAAAAGGGCTTGCCAGGGTCGATGCTCCTGAATGCTCCTGAATGCGGCCACTCCCGCTTTGGCCGGGCGATATGTTCGCATGAACTCGACCGGATACTAACTGAGCAGGTTGCTGATATGGTCGAACCGGTGGCAGTGACTCAAGTCCGCGCACGCAGCACCACAGGCAATCCTCGCATCGAACTCGAAACCGGCGAGATCAGCGAACCCGATTTGGTGATCTTGGCGGACGGTGGACGCAGCGGCCTCAGTAATTCTATCGGCATGGACGCTCAGCTCCGGTCATTCGATCGAACGGCTTTACTGGGACGGATCCACGTTGAAGCACCGGTCAGAGGCCGTGCATATGAGCGATTTATCGGTACAGGCCCCCTGGCTCTTTTGCCGATTGATCCCGAGGTCTATGGATTTGTCTGGTCCTTAGCACCGCGCGAGGCTGAGGCGCTCAAGCAGGCAACACCGGCGCTTTTGGATGCCCTATGTTTAGCTTTACCCCGCGAACTAGGTAGGATAAAGCTGGTATGCGATGTGGTAAAGATTCCTCTTATTGAGCGTTGGATTGATCAGCCCTACCGTCCCGGCATCGTGCTGCTTGGAAATGGTGCACAGACAATCCACCCGGTCGCTGGACAGGGACTGAACCTTGCACTTAGAGGCGTATCGCGACTCGTCGATGCCTTAGCGATGGGTGATCCGGATACTGCGGTTCGTGAGGCGTTTATGTCTTGGAAACCCAACCGTGATCTTACTCGTTTGGCGTCATCGAGCTTGGAGACGCTATTTGATCGTGACCTGTTGTCCCGTAAGTTACTGACAAGCGTCGGAATGGCGTTGGGTGACCAAAGCTCGTGGCTGAAAAGAAAAATCAGCGAGGCCGGAATGGGTATCATCTCTTGAAGATTGTAATTATTGGTGGGGGTTCGATCGGTTTGGCGTCTGCGCTTGTTTGTAAGCGCGTGGGCCATAGCGTAACAGTATTTGATCCAGCCGGGTTTGAGTCGAAAAGAGCAGCTATCGAAATGGACTCTCGAGTTTGGGCGCTTGGTCCCCAATCACAGAGCCTTCTCGAAGACCTTGGCGCCTGGAACCCTAATGATCGCATTTGCGCCTATCAGTCAATGCGAGTGATTGATGCACGCAGTGATGCAAGGGTTACTTTCACTGATCCGACGCTCGGTCACATGGTTGAGGCGGACTGGGTTCGGAATCAGCTATTGAGGGAGGTCTCTGGGATTGATATTCAGTGTATCCAACGATCGGTACAGGCGATCACCCCTTACGGTCTAATCACAGTTGATGATGACACCATGATTGAGGCAGATTTGGTGATTTTTGCCGAGGGCCGGGCGGCTACGACGGCTGTCGCGTCGGGCTTTGAAATTGTGGACGGAGGCTATCACCAACGGGCGGTTATAGGAACATTACATAGTCAGCGGCCCCATTACGGCGAGGCTTTTCAGATATTCACCGAGCACGGCCCGCTTGCTCTCTTACCCCTGCCCGACTGCCGTGGTCAGCATCGTGTAAGCCTCGTCTGGTCATTGGGCAAACCCATCGCCGATGACTTGCAAGAGAATCCAAACAAAATATTAGCCTCATTGATTACTCAAAATAGTGAGTTTGAGCGGGGTCATCTGCGGTTTGTCGGAGATCCTGTGTGGATCCCTCTATCGCAGCAGTCATTGAGGCAGGACGCCTTGGGTTGCCTACTTGCAATTGGCGACACCTCACATGGGATTTTACCGTTGGCAGGGCTAGGGGCGAATCTTGGATTTGCCGATGTATTGGCTTTACGAGCGACATTGGAAAGGTATCCTAAGGCAGGCGGTGATCGGATCGCACGCTCGGTCGCGCGAGAACGCTGTGTCGATCAGCGGACCGTCGCACTGGTTATGGGGCTTTTCTCGGATGTATTTCGATCTGATCAGCCACTCATACAACTGGGCAGGAGCCTCGCATTACGAACCGCCAATCGATATCCCATGATTCGATCATTGATTCAGGAGATGGCAGGTTAATGTTTACTGGTATTGTTCAGGGTATTGGCGTGGTAACGCGGCTAGCCGACCGGAAGGGTATCCGACGGGTTCAGGTTCGGATGCCCAAGGGTTACGAAGAGGGGCTGGCTACCGGCGCTTCGATTGCTATAAATGGGTTATGCCTGACTGTCGTCGGCTGGGATGATCAGGGTGTCCAATTTGATGTCATCGACGAATCATTGAGATTGTCCAACCTTTCTGACCTGCGAGAAGGATCTCTTGTGAACATTGAGCGTGCTGCTAAGTTTGGCGATGAAATCGGTGGGCATGTCTTGTCAGGCCACATTCATGGGTTAGCCACGGTGATCGATGTGGTCCACGCGGAGGCGAATCTTGCAGTCTGGGTCAGTGTGCCAGATGCTCTTTCGAAGTATTTACTGCCCAAAGGCTACGTGTCGTTGAATGGATGTTCGCTGACCGTAGGTGAGTTGGTGAAAAATGGACAGTTTAGCATTCACCTCATTCCTGAAACACGCTCTCTAACAATCTTTGGACAGGTCCGCTCTGGAGATCAATTGAATCTTGAAATTGACTCACAAACGCAGGCGATAGTCGATACAGTCGAGCGAGTGTTGGATCAGCGTTTGTGATGAACTGGCAACGCCTTCTTGCTGATTCTGTCACAACAGCGGATGGTCTTCTTTCCCGTTTGGGCCTAGATATTCAGCACTTGCCGGAAATTGATAATAGGCCTGATTTTCCAATTCGGGTTCCGCAACCATTCATTGACAGGATGAGGCGCGGTGACCCCTTTGACCCTCTGTTGCGCCAAGTCCTGGCAGTATCAGATGAGCGTCATTCGATGCCAGGGTTTATGCAGAATCCTTTGCAAGAGCTTGATGGGCCGATCCCCGGGGTTTTGCACAAGTACCGCTCACGTGTTTTGTTGATCTATCGCGGCGGCTGCGCTGTAAACTGTCGCTACTGTTTCCGTCGCCACTTTCCTTACCAAGACAGGACGCTAGCCAGACATGATTTGGATGCTGTCGTCAGATATCTTGAAGCGCATTCGGAGGTCAACGAAGTTATCTTTTCCGGTGGTGATCCTCTGATGGCTAGTGACGAAGTGCTTGCTCGCTTTTTCCAACGACTGGAGGCCATTTCTACCATTCGTCGATTACGAATTCATACGCGTTTGCCTATCGTGATTCCTGAGCGTGTGACCGATACTTTTTGTCAGACGGTTGCGTCGATCAAAATACCCGTGGTCGTCGTCTTGCATGTAAATCACGCCAATGAGATTGATAAGGCTGTAGTTAAGGCTGTTTCTAGATTACGAAAGGTATGTCGCTCAATACTCAATCAAGCAGTGATCTTGGGAGGTGTAAATGACTCAGCAGACGATCTGATTGCGCTTAGTGAGCGATTGTTTGAGGCAGGGATCGATCCTTATTACTTGAATGTGTTAGACAGGGTATCTGGTGCGCATCACTTTGATGTTTCAGAAAAAAAGCTGAAGGTACTGCATCAGGCCTTATTGGAGGCACTTCCGGGTTTCTTGGTACCAAAGCTTGTCAAGGAAGTACCCGGTATAGGGCACAAGGTGCTCTGGAAGTAGACCGGATTGAAGGTTAACGATGTTCTTTATTGCGATCGTCTGTGTTGATAACGCCAGAGCCTGCGTTAGCGGGTGCAGTGTTTCTTCAGGGTTAGCGGTTGATGACCTGATGATGTTTGAGATTCGATGATGCTAGATGGTCGAGTGTGCTGCAGAATCACAATTGGTGAAAGCGAGACGACCCCTACAACGACATTTTTATTTGTCTTGATGACGAGCGATTAAGTAGTCCCTAGCCTCATTAATTAGAGCGGCCAGATAGTCCGTCCCATCTTTATCCGGATGCATCTTCCCCATCAATTTTCGGTGCGCGGTTCGGATTTCGACCGGGCTTGCGTCCTCAGTAATCCCAAGAATTTCAGCTGCTCGTTTGGTTGTCATTGGCTGGTTGGGAGCTTCTCGCCGCTGGTGTGCGTGTGCAGCGCCCGCACTGGCGGCCGCACCGAGGCCTAGGATTTGCCTCAACTGTGGAAATATTGATAGTAATCCCCGCATGCTCCACAAGCGGCGACCAAAAGCAGCCACTGGTGCTGCCAGCGCTGCCAGCGCTGGGAGCTTCCCAGTAACTACCAGCAATAGAATACCTGTGGCGACTGCGCCGCCAATAACCTTCCATCTATTTTCTGCTATCCAGCCTTTGGTTGATCCGCGAGTTAGCAAATAAAACAGGGCTAGCAATGCTAGTACAATAATCAATGATCTCATGTTCTATAATTGTCTGGACAAAACTAGGACAAAATTGTCACACTAAGGTTATGCCTACATTAGAGACAATTTCAAGCATCGATACTGCGCCGCGTCATCCCATAAGGTTGGTGGCTAACCGCACCGGACTCACGGTCGACCTCATTCGTGCCTGGGAGAAACGGTACCACGTTGTTGATCCGGCGCGTAGTGTTACTAAGCGCCGTCTGTATAGTGATTACGATATTGAGCGGTTGCGATTGATTCGGCTTGCCAAACTAAACGGTCGGCGCCTGGTAGATGTTGCACCACTAACGCTTGAGGCTTTGCGCGACGTCGTTTCCGAGGATAGCCGATACGAGGCTCCACAAGAAAAACAGACAGAGGTCTTTCGACCAAGCTGGACCAATCCACTCGAGTCCTCTGATACGCGCTATGACGTAGACGCAATGCTGTTTGCGGTACAGACGATGGATCAGCATCGCTTTGACCAGTTGTTACAGGAAGGCCTCGTGAAGCAGTCGCTACCTTCCTATCTTGAGACGGTGATCGGCCCGCTCCTGCACCAGATTGGTGAATCGACACGTTTGGGAAAACTGCGGATCGCCCACGAACACATGGCGACTGCCCACCTTCGAACTTTTATCGGTGCGCTTCGATTTCGTGAGACCTATACCGGTAACGAGCCAAAGATTGTGATTACGACACCGACCGGACAGTTACACGAACTCGGTGCCTTGATGGTGGCTGCACTCGTGTCTGTCGATGGTTGGTTACCCGTGTATCTAGGCCCGAACACACCGGCAGATGAAATTGTGGCCTGTGCGATGCAGTCTGGTGCTCGAACTGTCAGTCTGTCTCTTACTTATCCAGCGGATGATCCACGGATTCCGACAGAACTGACACGCCTCCGATCGCAGCTTGATCAGAAAATTCCGATATTTGTCGGAGGCTCTGCGGCTGCGCATCATTACGAACTCACGAACAAACTTGGTCTATTATCTCCCCCGACGCTTGATGAGTTGAGGCACTCCTTGAAAATGCTACGCCAAAGCCAAATTGGGGCAAGCGCCTAGTGACTATATCTGACTTAAAAAAGCTCATTGAACATGGTCAAGCGCCGGCATTAGAGATACATGCGTTCGAGGGAATTATTTATTTGGTGAAAATCATCACAGATGTCGGCGAGACTATGCTGAAGAAAGAAGATGGCAATAACCAAACTTTTAAATCTTCGACGCAAGCAGGGATCGCATTGGCAGGGGTAGGTGGTAAAGAGGCGGTTATTGTACATCAGTGCGCTTATGATGAAGTGATTGGGCATGATCCCTGTCTCCGGGAGGATGCGGCGTTGCGGACGCCAATGGACCTCCGGCTATTGGCTAGCTTCGGCTAATCTTAATTGGTTTCTGCGTTCGCATAGCTCCGCGTATTCGGGAGTGTTGTCTCCGGTAAGTACGCCGTGACGAATCGCAAAATCGATGATAATTAGGTTGCAGTTGTATTTGAATGCATAGCTTGTCTTGATGATCGAGAGCACCTGTTCGATTGGCAAGCGCTCGAATGAATCGACCTCCCCATCATGGCAAACTGGAACGAAGCTATCGGGTAGTTCTAGGTCGTAGCAATATAAGATGTCACGCTTGAGACCCCTGCCGTCAGTGTGCCAGTAACTGATGGTTCCGGTTGCTACAGATTCTTTGGCCTGTGTTTTGGAGATCCCTGCTTCCTCGAAGCACTCCTTCATAAGATTCTCGAACAAACCGAGACCAGCCGGTTGTCCACCAGCCACTATGTTGTCTAACTTACCCGGGAACGTTGGCTTGTTCTGCGCGCGTTTGGCAACCCAAAGCTCGATACCTTGCTTCGTTCTTACATAGCCGTTTAAGTGCACACCAAACGTCAGGCAGCCAAGTGGGGCCGTCAGTGTCCGCTCCATTACAAACCGTGTGGGATCTGTCACGGAGGCCTTGACCGGAAATAGCTCGCCAACCCAACTCCAGAGCAACCCTTCCTCATAAGTTTTCTTCGCAAAGCGGGCGAAGAGGCGGCTCAGCTCGCCTTCAGATTTGTCAGGAATTATGAGACCGTTGTCGGTCTCTTGCCATAAACCGAAATCAATTCCACGTTCTTTGAATTTTGTGTTTGTATAGCCAATTAGAGCATGGTCCTGATACCAAGGAGTCCACGACTTAAGATCTGGATTGTGTGCGTAGTTGAAGTGGTCTAGAAAACTCAAGAGTGACTCCAACGACCGACAAATTTAGGTAACGGATGCCCCATTAGTCTGTGTCGAGTTTAATTTCGACCGTGCCCTGATCGTTTACACGAATCGGTAGTGTCGATACCTGCTCGTATGCGGGTGCTGAGAGTGCCTGACCTGTTTTGATGCAGAAGCGTGCGCCGTGGCGTGGACATTCAATTTCCCCATCCATATAGAGTCCCCCACAGAGCTCGGCACCGTCATGTGTACAAAGGTCCTCAATCGCATACACACGGCTACCCTCACGGAATACCAATACATCGATGTCTTCAAACTCAAAACGCTCATAAGCACTGTCTGCCAGTGCGGCCAATGTTGAAATTTCGATCCATTGGCTCATAGCGTTTCCTAAAACAGCCCCGCTTCCAAACGGGCTTCCTCTGTCATCCTACTTGCGTCCCATGGTGGATCAAAGACTATCTGTATGTCCGCCTGATCCACCTCGCTCAATGCTTCTATCTTCTCCTTGATATCTCGTGCCATAACAGGTCCCATGCCGCACCCGGGAGCTGTGAGTGTCATATCAACACGAATGTGGGTACGGCCATCGATCAAGGTCGAGATCCTGATGTCATAGATTAGACCAAGATCCACAATGTTGACCGGAATTTCTGGGTCGTAGCTTTGCCTCAAAACTTCCAAGACTTGACTTTCCAGAGACGCTGAAAGATCTGAAACGACATTCTCTGGCGCCTGAACCCCGAGCTTCGCAAGATCCAAAGTTTCGATGCGAATAAGACGGCTTCCGATATCGAGCGTGACTGTGTCACCGAGTGCTTGGGTAACTGTGACCATCTCTCCGACTCCAAGTGTCAAAGGCGTTCCCTGTGGCACCTGTTTTCCGGTCACGTTTTCTAAAACGCTCAATTCTGAACCTTTAACTAATTCGGTGAAGGGAATCATCAGCTCGAGAGCATCCCTGTGACGCGATCGAGCGCATCAAGAAAACGATCAACCTCCTCGATTGAGTTATAGAAAGCGATCGAGGCTCGAACTGTACCTGGTAGCCCGAAGTACTCCATTGTCGGCATCGCACAGTGATGGCCGGTACGAACGGCTACACCAAGTTGGTCGAGTAGAGTACCGACATCCGTCGGGTGGCTTCCTTTCACGTTGAATGAACAAACGCTCACCCATCGCTCGGGATTACCTAGCACGTCAACTGTGTTGCGATTCAGCATCGAGTCGATAAGATATTCGTGTACTCTATTCTCGTGTGCGATCGCTGCAGCAAAGTCGATTGATTCAAGGTACCGGAGGGCGGCAGAGAAGCCGATGGTGTCCGCAATGTTTGGTGTCCCAGCTTCAAATTTCCATGGTAACTCGTTGTAGGTGGTCCCGCTGAAGCTGACGCGATCGATCATATCCCCGCCACCCTGCCACGGTGGCAAACGTTCGAGGAGTTCCCTCCTGCCGAAAAGAACACCTATTCCTGTTGGCCCACAACATTTATGTGCGCTTACAGCGTAAAAATCTGCTTGTAGGTTTTTCACATTTACCAGCATATGCGGAGCTGCCTGTGCGCCATCGATCACGGAATACGCACTGTTCTCTTTGGCCAGAGCGATAAATCCCTCGACATCGTTCAGAGCACCTATCGCGTTTGAGACGTGGCCGATTGCTATCACGGCCACAGGATGTTTTTCACACAGCGTTTTAGCGGCTTTGAGATCCAACATGCCGGTGCTATCTACAGGGACAGGAACAACTGTTACCCCAAGGCGGGATTCGAGTTGTTGCCATGGAACAATATTCGCGTGGTGTTCAGTCTCTCCGACTAGAATAACGTCACCGCGTTTGAGTTCCCCCGCGATTGTATTAGCTACCAGATTGAGCGCCTCGGTTGCGCCTCTTAGTAGGATGACTTCACCGGGATCTGTTATTCCGAACCACCGTCCGATTTGGGCCCGCGCCCCCTCATATGCGTCGGTTGCCTCTCCGCTCAGTGTATGAACACCGCGATGGACGTTCGAATTGTAGCGGTCATAGTAGTCTGTGATTGAATTTATGACGGCGATCGGTTTTTGGGAGGTCGCTGCGTTATCAAAGTAGACCAGCGGTTGTCCGTGGACCTTACGCGAAAGAATTGGGAAATCGTCTCGGATCTTTGCTAGATCAAACATCCACAGATTCCTTTAACTCTTCAATCAGGTCCCCGTGCTGGAGCTCTCCGAGGAGTTGGGTCTCAACCAACTCCCGGATATCCTGATGCTGGATTTCTCCTATAATTTTTTCTGCGAACGCGTACTGTAAAAATGCGCGCGCATCCGCCTCTGAGAGCCCACGACTTTTTAGATAAAATAATTCCATTTTATTGAGACTGCCGACAGTACAGCCATGGGAAGCGGTTACGTCGTCCGCATAAATTTCGAGCTCCGGTTTTGGATTTACCCGCGCTGACTCTGACAGCAAAAGGTTGGCTATCGACTGCTCGGTTCCCGAGCGTTGTGAATCTTGGCGAATCAAGACACGGCCGTTTATAGTCGCCTCGCCTTTGCCATCGACCATATTCCGGAAGGTCATTTCACTTTTGGTGTCACCGACCACGTGGTCGATCGTTAAATGTGTATCATGATATTGGGACCCTTTGGTGATTGCGAGCCCGTTGACGGAAGCCGACGCTTCGCGACCTGCGAGCGCAATATTTATATCGTTACGCGCCAATTTTGCGCCAAATTCGATTGTTTGCAGTCTATACGATGCGTTCTCGCCACAGCTAACCTCTATGTTTGAAAAAATATGAGCGGTGGCGTTAGCCTTTTGAAAGCGGACATGTTTGACCGACGCATCGCGACTGAGGGTTATTACGCAACGGAGTGAGCTCAGGTTGGACTTTTCGACAACTGTTGCTTCGAATTGTTCAATGAATGTGAGTTGGGCACCGGCTTCCAATCTGAGGACTAGTGTCGCGAATCCCGCGCTGCTGGCTTCGTTGGCGAGGTGATCAAGGTTGATACGAACTGATGCCGTTTCCTGGACTGTCAAAATTAACTGACTGTGATCGAGTGCCGCTTGGGTGAGTCCAAAACCGTGTGCCTCACTCATCCCTGTGAGCCGCTTCTTTTCCTCGGGTGTTAATTTTTCGTCGGTAACTTCTAATCCGCTGACCTCTGGAATATTTGCAAAACGCCCGCCGGTCAGTGCAAACCGCTCAGTCGCTTGTGGAGTCGCTGGTCGCCAACCCGTTCGATTCAGACTACGGGTCGGTACATACTTCCATGACTCGACACGCTTTGTAGGCAAGCCAGCTTTGAGGGCCTGCTGTGCGCTAATCCCCTCGATGTCGTTTAGCCACGCACTGAAACCACTCATGCAGCCTCTATTCCTTCGTAACCTTCCCGTTCAAGCTTTTCAGCCAGCGTGTGGTCGCCAGAGAGTTTGATCTCGCCATTTGCCAACACATGCACGAAGTCAGGCTTTACGATGTCGAGTAAGCGCTGGTAGTGCGTTACAAGTAGAACGCTTCGCTCGGGTGATCGCATGCGGTTGATGCCCTCGCCAACGATGCGAAGTGCGTCCACATCCAAGCCGGAGTCAGTCTCATCGAGTAGAGCTAAGGTTGGCTCAAGTAACTGCATCTGCAAAATCTCGTTCCGCTTCTTCTCGCCACCCGAGAAACCCTCGTTTACATTTCGGTGCAGAAATGCTTCGTCCATCTGCATGACGTTAAGTTTTTCTCGGACTAGCTTTAGGAATTCACCGGCTTTCAATTCAGGAACTCCGCGATGCTCTCGGATCGCGTTAACCGCTGCTTTCAATAGATAGATATTCTTTACGCCCGGAATCTCAACGGGGTATTGGAATGAGAGGAAGATCCCCGCCCACGCTCGTTCCTCGGGCTCAAGTTCCAAAAGATTCTGGCCCATATAGATGACCTCGCCGTCGGTGACCTCGTAGTCATCACGACCGGCTAGAATCGAGGCCAGGGTGCTTTTTCCAGAGCCGTTTGGTCCCATGATCGCATGCACTTCGCCCTGATTAATATTGAGGTTGATCCCGTTGAGTATAGGTTTATTGTCGACCTTGGCGCGTAGATTCTGAATACTCAGCATCAGCCCACTGCTCCTTCAAGTGTTATTCCGAGTAGCGCTTCGGCCTCGACCGCAAACTCCATCGGAAGTTTTTGGAACACTTCCTTGCAGAAACCGTTAACCACCATATTCAGTGCGTCCTCTTCGCTCATACCACGTGTCCTCAAATAGAACAGCTGATCATCGCTGACTTTTGATGTGGTCGCTTCGTGCTCAAGTTGAGCACTGGGTTCTTGAGCCTCAACGTAAGGAAATGTATGTGCCCCGCACTGGTCACCAATCAGTAATGAATCGCATTGGGTGAAGTTACGCACATCAATTGCGCCGGGTAGAACTTTAACGAGTCCTCTGTAAGCATTCTGACCACGGGCCGTAGAAATTCC
Organism: uncultured Gammaproteobacteria bacterium; assembly: GCA_913042205.1. GTDB lineage: Bacteria > Pseudomonadota > Gammaproteobacteria > Pseudomonadales > Litorivicinaceae > HIMB30. The sequence goes on along the minus strand of CAJWIY010000003.1, from coordinate 21,326 downwards.
TTTTGAAATGATCGTCGAGCGGCTTCTTGGCCCAATGTGAATCATCTTGGTTCCGGTATCCGCTTGCTGTTTTTTACCAGCGACGGCAACTGAGTAGAATTCACCCACTGAGTCAGCGCCCTTCAGCACACAGCTTGGATATTTCCATGTGATTGCAGAGCCGGTCTCGAGCTGGGTCCAACTAATTTTGGAGCGATCACCCCGGCACTCACCGCGCTTGGTTACGAAATTATAAATACCTCCCTTACCGTCGTCGTCGCCGGCGAACCAGTTTTGAACGGTTGAATATTTAATTTCAGCATCAGCTCCTGCGACAAGTTCAACCACCGCCGCATGCAATTGATTTTCATCGCGTTGCGGCGCGGTACAGCCTTCGAGATAAGACACGTACGAGTTGTCCTCTGCCACAATCAAGGTGCGCTCAAATTGCCCTGTATTTTGCTGGTTAATTCGGAAGTAGGTGGATAGTTCCATCGGACAACGGACGCCTTTCGGGATAAACACAAAGGATCCATCCGAAAAGACTGCTGAATTCAGGGCCGCGTAATAGTTATCGTTTTGTGGCACAACAGACCCCAAAAATCTTTTTACAAGCTCGGGATGCGAATGCACCGCCTCGGACAAAGGACAAAAAACAACACCCGCTTCGTGCAACTTTTCTTTGAAGGTGGTCACTACGCTCACCGAGTCAAAGACCGCATCGACGGCCACGCCCGCGAGCATTTTCTGTTCTTCGAGCGGGATCCCGAGCTTGTTATAGGTCTCTATCAACGCAGGATCAACTTCATCTAAGCTCTTCGGCCCGTCACCCTGTTTTTTGGGGGCAGAAAAGTAACTTATCGCTTGCAAATCAATTGGGGGGTAGTCGAGGTGCGCCCAGTCGGGTGGCGTCATCTCGAGCCACTTTGCGTATGCCTCAAGGCGCCATTCTAACAACCATTCTGGCTCATCTTTACGTGCTGAAATCTCACGTATTACATCTTCGTTAAGTCCCGGAGGCAAGGTATCGGATTCGATATCGGTAATAAATCCGTACTTGTAGTCTTGGTCGACTAGTTGATCGATTTCTTGTTGGCTCATCAATGCACCTCTAAAGTCTCTATCCGGCGATCGGGTCGCGTGTAGAGCGTATGTGGGCTGATCAGATCTTCTAATGTTGTTTTTGTCAGTATGTAGTTGACTTGATCGCCCAATTCCCGCCACCGCGACATCACTGAGCAGTGGTCGGTGAGCCGGCACAGGGTTTCATCTGTTCCGCACTCAGTTATGGCCGTTGGTCCCTCAATGGCCTCGATAATCGCCTTAACGGGGATACGTGACGGACTCTTTGCGAGGCTGTAACCGCCCCGTGAACCCTGTATTGAGGTTAGAACTCCGCCCTTGACCAGCAACTTCAATAATTTGATGCAGGTGGGCTTTGGGATGGCCGATTCCTCAGCCAATTGCCCTGCCGACCATAAAATATCAGGCTTTTTTGCCATCTGAGCTAGGATCACAGAGGCATAATCAGTTAGTTTTGAGAGCCGAACCATTGATGTATCACATTCCCATTTCTGGCTCATATTATATAGGACCAATTAGGTCCTATATCAAGATTTAGTTATGAATTTGCAATTAAGTTTGCGGCATCTGCCTTCAGCCGTTGCAACATCGAGGCTAGCCCATTCGCTCTTGTTGGTGACAAATGTTGTGATAAACCGATGGCTTCGACAAATTCGGGTTCAGTTTTCACGATTTCTTCGGCTGAAGCGTTGGAGTACAGTCGAACTACCAATGCAATCAGTCCCGATACGATGGCGGCGTCTGAGTTGGCCCGTACTTCAACATTATCTGAGTGTCCACTGACTATCATCCATACCTGCGACTGGCAGCCCCTGACCAAATTCGTCTCATTTTTTTCTGCCTCCTCAAGTGGTTCAAGGTCTTTCCCGAGGTCAATAAGGTACTGATATTTGTCCATCCAAGAATCATAAAACTCAAACTCATCTATGATTTCCTGCTGTCTGTCACTCAATTGCATACGCACACTCACTTCAAAAGGTCACGACAGGGTATACTTGGTCGCGAATTTACGAAACTTACAGGTTGTTATGTCCAACGCTCACTCAATCCAAGTCTCATCTGAAACATTTGAAACAGATGTTTTAAAAAAATCACTGGAAACTCCTGTTTTGGTCGACTTTTATGCTGATTGGTGTGGCCCCTGCAAAAGTCTGGGACCCATACTTGAGAGGCTGGCAGATGAATACGCTGGCTCTTTTATTTTGGCCAAAGTCGATTCTGATGCCGAGCAGACGCTAGTCACAGGAATGGGTGTTCGCTCATTACCGACAGTTGTGCTGTTTAAGGACGGACAGCCTGCTGATCATTTTATGGGCGCGCTGTCCGAGGGTGAGATTAGGGCGATGCTCGATAAGCATGTAGAGAGAGTCGAGGCGTCGCCACTTGAGCGAGCAGCTGAGCTTGTTGAACGCGGTCAGTACGAAGAAGCAATCGCGCTGTATCAGTTGATCACAGCCGACGATCCTGAAAACTATGACGCATATCTTGATATGGCGCAGGCGTTACTTAGGAACGGTGATTCGGCGAGTGCCGAAGCAATTATCGAGCGTCTTCCCGATGCGAAAAAAATGGATCCTCGAGCGAAATCGATTTTGGCTGGAAAGGTCTTTCAAGACTTACTCAATGGAGCACCTGATCGCGCGACGTGTGAATCACGGCTCGGTTCTAATGACGCTGACAGCGAAGCACGATATTTTTTCGCCGTGCACCTGATGGTATCGGATGACGTTGAAACAGCGATCGAGAATCTTTTGACGATTGTTCGGACAGACAGGCAATATAACGGAGACGCCGCGAGGCTTTTGCTGATTAAGATTTTCGATCGTTTGGGTACTGAGGATTCGCGAGCACGCGCAGGCCGTAAGCAGCTGGCTGCAATATTGATGGTGTAGCCGTGAGCGAGAAACCCACGAATTTTATTCGCACAAAGATTTCAGATCAGATCAGGCAGGGCCAAATCGACCAGGTCGTGACGCGGTTTCCTCCAGAGCCAAATGGCTATCTGCATGTAGGACACGCCAAGAGCATTTGTTTGAATTTCGGGCTGGCTGCAGAATTTGGTGGTCGCTGCAATCTGCGGTTTGATGACACCAATCCTGACAAAGAGTCTCAAGAATATATCGATGCTATCGAAGAGGATGTGCGTTGGCTGGGTTTTGAGTGGTCAGAGCTCTGCCATACAGCCGACTACTTCGAGAAGCTTTTTGATTGGGCATTGCACCTTATCCGTAATGGCGACGCATATGTGGACGAGCAGTCCGCAGAAGAAATGCGCAAAAATCGAGGTACTCTCAAGGAGGCTGGCGTCGATAGCCCTTACCGGGAACGGTCAGCTGGAGAAAATGAGGCGCTCTTCTTGAAGATGCGCGACGGAGAGATGTCTGAGGGCGCTGCAGTCTTACGTGCAAAGATATCAATGTCGGCCCCAAACATGAATTTGCGCGATCCAGCGCTTTACCGAATCCGTCATACCAAGCATCCGCGCACCGGCGACAGATGGTGCATCTACCCGACTTATGACTACGCCCATGGCCAGAGCGATGCGATTGAAGGAGTGACTCACTCTCTTTGCACACTTGAATTCGAGGATCACAGACCGCTTTATGAGTGGCTTTTGAAAAAGCTCCCGCTACCGAGTCGACCAAAGCAAACCGAATTTAGCCGCCTTGAACTTGAGGGTACGGTAACCAGCAAGCGTAAACTCAATACCCTTGTGCAGGGAGGTTATGTGTCGGGCTGGGATGATCCTCGGATGCCCACTATTGCGGGGATGCGGCGTCGTGGTTTTTCGCCAGAGGGTATCCGACTGTTCTGCGAGCGTATCGGTGTGACACGCAAGCCGAATACCATTGAACTACAAATTCTTGAAGGCTCAATACGTGACGATCTAGAGAGTCGGGCACATAAAGCCATGGCGGTAATGGATCCTCTGAAAGTTGTTGTTACGAATTGGGACCGAGGACCACTGCCAATAAAGGTTCCCTGGCACCCGAAGCGCCCCGAATTGGGCTCGCGTACAGTGTTTTTCGGACAAAAGTTGTACATCGATCGCTCAGACTTTGAGTTGTATCCACCGGACGGTTTTTTCAGGCTGGTTCCAGGCGGTAGTGTTCGATTGAAGTACGGATTTATCGTTGATTTTGAGGATGCGGTGCTTGATGAGAAGGGTGGGGTCAAGGAGGTGCATGTCCGTTACGATCCTGACACACGCTCGGGGCAAGATCAGTCTGGTCGCAGGGTGAAAGGCACAATTCACTGGGTTCATGCGGAATCTGCTCAAGAGGTGGATGTGCGTTTATATGATCGAATGTTTACTGTTCCAGATCCTGGTAACTATGAGGACCCCTCGTCTGTAATTAACCCAATGTCGTTAACTCTCGGCACAGCACAGGTTGAGCCAGCCCTAGGATGCTTGATGCCTGAGATATTTTTTCAATTTGAGCGTGTTGGATTTTTCAAGCAAGACCCAGCCAGCGGTCAAGGTCGGCTAATCTATAACCGCTCAGTTACCTTAAAAGATGCATGGATAAAAAAAAGCTAACGTTGCCACCAACTGAAGTTGTTGATCCCGACGGTCGTGAGTTTGATCGGTTGCCTGTTTCTGAACAGCTGAGGCGACTTCTTGCATCGCAGGCGAGTGCGATTGATATGGTCCAAAAGATTTCCCACCCCATTGCTCTAGCGGTTGAGGCGGCTGCTGAACGACTTCGTGGCGGAGAGGGTAGGTTGGTCTATGCAGGCGCAGGCTGTTCCATTCGTATCGGGGTGCAAGATGGCGTTGAATTAGTGCCAACCTTTGGCTGGCCCATGAGTCGGATTGCGTATTTGATTGCTGGCGGTTCTAGGGCGTTGTCTGTGTCGGTTGAGGGTGCTGAAGATGATGCCTCGGCGGCAACACGTGAGGTGGACAATTGCTCCGTCTCCGATTTGGATGTCGTAATTGGTATTACAGCATCAGGGAATACTCGCTTTACCTGTCAGATCCTCGAGTCGTCCATCGCACGGGGTGCGCTGACCATCGGTGTTAGCTCCAATCCGAGGGGTCGGCTGATTGAAATCGCAGATCATCCTTTGGTAACGGCGACCGGATCCGAAGTGCTGGCAGGATCGACACGTTTGGGTGCGGGTACCGCACAGAAGGCGCTTTTAAACTGTTTTTCGACCGCGTTAATGACCCAACTTGGCCGAGTCCTAGGTAATGAGATGTTATGTGTTCGAGCCACCAATGCGAAATTGAAAGATCGTCAGGCACGGATCCTGGCTGGGCAGATCGATGGCATTGGTGAGGAGCGTGCTTATCAGTTGCTTTCTCAACTTAACTGGGACTTACGAAAAGGCTTGCTGGTCGCCTCCGGTTGGGTTGAAGATGAGGCCACTATGGCTTTGGCAGGTGAACGCCCTTTTCGAGAACTATTGAGCTCCCGTTGATTAGATTCTTGATAGGCCACAATTTTTCCAAGGGGGTTTTCGGCAACTGCGGGTATCGGGGAAATCTCTCACACCGTCACAATGACATCTCAATAGGTCTGAGGCCGCTGCTGTGGCAAACTGTTTTCTCCTTATGCCACGTCATCAGTCACAGACGGTGCGTGATATCGACGATGCTGAGGCCAGCTTTGTCGACGGTCTCGACCAGTGTATTCACGTCCCGCTTACCAGCCTCTGCTAGTGCCCACAATTTAGCGCAGCGAGTTCCTGAACGGCAGTAAGTAAGGGCTGGGGCAGGCACTTCGGCCAAAACCGCGGCATGTTGTTCGACGTCTCTGTCCGTAATATTTCCACCATTTACCGGCAAGTATCGAAATTCGAGGCCGAGTATGCTCGCTTTTTTTGCCATAGCCTCAGCCTCCGCATGAGGTTCGCCCTCTTCATCAGGCCGGTTACAGATTACAGCCTTGAATCCGGCATCTTTCACCGCATCCAGATCATCAAGCGTTAACTGGTCAGCGACAGCAAGGTCTGGTGTAAGTATACGAATAATCATAATTCCTCCTCAGACGCCATCAATCGGGATTTTTAAATAGCGTACGCCATTATCTTCTGCCGGAGGAAGCTCCCCTGCTCGAATATTTACTTGTATCGATGGCAAGATCAGCGCGGGCATATTGAGTGTTTTGTCTTTCGCCAAGCGCATGGACACAAATTCATTCTCAGAGATTCCTTCGTGCACATGAAGGTTCTTTGCCCTTTGTTCCGCGACGGTAGTTTGATACTGCATTTCGCGACCGTTTGGCATGTAGTCATGACATACGAACATCCGCGTCTCCGACGGTAACGCGAGGAGTCTTTGAATGCTCTGGTAGAGGGCTCGCGCATCGCCGCCCGGGAAATCACAGCGTGCTGTCCCAGAATCTGGCATAAAAATGGTATCTCCAACAAAGAGTGCGTCGCCGGTGTGATAGCTCATGCACGCTGGTGTGTGGCCCGGTGTATGCATTGCGGTCACATTCAGGTCTCCGATACGAAAGGTGTCACCGTCAGTGAATAGCCGGTCGAACTGAGAGCCATCACTTTGAAACTCGTTCTCCATATTGAAAAGATTGCGGAAGCCTTTTTGAACGTCTGTGATGTAGGATCCGATACCAATCCCGCCACCTAGTTTCTTTTTGAGATATGGCGCGGCAGATAAGTGGTCTGCATGCACATGTGTTTCGATAATCCACTCTACGGACAGGTTTTCGGATTCGATCATGCAGATTACTTGATCTGCGCTTTTGGTCTGGGTCTGACCGCTAGCCGGATCATAATCAAGTACGGGATCGATGATGGCGCATGCACTCGAGTTAGGGTCTTTTACGAGATAACTCAGAGTCCAAGTATCTGAATCAAAAAAAGCACGAACGTCCGGATTCAATTCAGTCTCCTATTTTAAAAAGTTAGTTGTAAATTTATCCGAAAATAAAATATTAGATGTTGAATTTGTCGTTCTACATTGATTCGGTTGATCTATAGTTGAATTTACACCGATTCTTGCTCTATTGGGAGGGATCGTGATTGGGCTTCTGAGATGGATGTATTTCCTTTTTTTACGCTTAGGTCCCTGAGTACCTTGCTTACGGATGAATCCACCGGTAGCGTTTGGGTTTTTCCATATACTCAAAGGTTTTTCCATTGGCTCTTGAATCCACCGAAGCTTTCGAACGGCTTCCGTTAAAAACTTATACCGAGAAGGCATACCTCGATTATTCCATGTACGTCATCCTTGACCGCGCATTGCCTCATATTGGTGATGGTCTTAAACCCGTTCAGAGACGCATCGTCTATGCAATGAGTGAACTCGGTCTGTCAGCCCAGTCCAAACATAAGAAGTCAGCGAGGACGGTTGGTGACGTGTTAGGCAAGTTCCACCCCCATGGAGACTCTGCTTGTTATGAGGCAATGGTTTTACTTGCGCAGTCCTTTTCCACACGATACCCACTTGTTGATGGTCAGGGAAACTGGGGGAGCCCGGATGATCCAAAGAGTTTTGCAGCTATGCGTTACACCGAGGCGCGTCTGACCCCGATTGCGAAAATTATGTTGGATGAGCTGGGCCAAGGAACCGTCGACTGGCAACCCAATTTTGACGGGACCTTAAAGGAACCGAAATTACTTCCGGCCAGAGTACCCTCGATTTTACTTAACGGGACTACGGGTATTGCAGTCGGCATGGCGACAGATATACCGCCCCATAACCTGCGCGAAGTGGTTAACGCGGCAATTCATTTGCTGGACTATCCAAAAGCCACGGTTACTGATCTCATGCGTTTCGTGCCCGGTCCCGATTATCCCACTACCGCGGAAATCATCTCCTCGCCCGCTGATATTGTAAACGTCTATGAGAACGGAAATGGTTCGATTCGGATGCGAGCGACTTATGTCTTTGAGGACGGTGATATTGTCATTAATGCGTTACCCCATCAGGCTTCGCCAGCGCGAATCCTTGAGCAAATCGCTTCACAAATGCAGGCGAAGAAATTACCCATGATTGTTGATTTGCGTGACGAATCAGACCATGAAAATCCAATTCGGTTGGTGTTGACGCCGCGTTCCAACCGAGTGAATGCCGAAGAAGTTATGCCTCATTTGTTTGCGACAACTGATCTCGAAAAAACTTATCGCGTCAATCTGAATATGATAGGAGTGGATGGTCGCCCACAAGTCAAATCGTTGCTTTCGACCTTGGCCGAGTGGTTAGGGTGGCGTCGTGATACGGTCACGCGTCGATTGACGCACCGCCTCGATCAAGTAATGGATCGCTTGCATATCCTTGAGGGTTATTTAATCGCGTACCTCAATATCGATGAAGTAATCCGCGTCATTCGGGAAGAGGATGCACCCAAAATTGAATTAACGAAGCGGTTTGCTCTGAGCGAGATTCAGGCAAGTGCCGTCCTCGATCTTCGCTTGCGTCATTTAGCAAAACTCGAGGAGGTTAAATTACAGGGCGAGCAAAAGGAACTTGAGGGTGAACGAGAGTATCTTGAGAGTATTTTGGGCTCGCGCTCAAAAATGACCAAATTGATTCGTGACGAGCTGACAAAGGATGCTGAAAACTACGGCGATGATCGACGATCGCCAATTGTGATCCGGCAGGAGGCGCGTGCGCTTCGTGAAGATCAGCTTGTTGCTTCAGAACAGGTAACCGTTGTGCTAAGTGACAACGGATGGATCCGCAGTGCAAAGGGGCATGATATTGATCCCGAAGCGCTATCTTATAAAGCGGGTGACAAGTACCTGACGTCCACACAAGGTCGGTCGAATCAGCCTCTCGTAGCCTTCGACACAAACGGTCGAGCCTATTCGGTGCAAACCCACACATTACCCTCAGCGCGAAGTCAGGGTGAACCTTTGTCCGGACGGATCGATTTAACGGCTGGTTCAAAAGTCACTCAGCTTGCACTGGCCGATGAGGCAGCAAAGTGGGTTCTAGCGACCAGCTATGGTTATGGCTTCATCTCTAAACATGGTGATCTTCTGGGCCGTAATAAGGCAGGTAAATCGGTAGTGAATTTAGGCGAAGCAGAATTACTTCCACCGGTTGAGATTGTTGATTCTGAATTGTCACGTATTGCGGTGGCAGCCTCAACTGGACACCTTCTAGTTTTCGAAGCACATCAGCTGCCTGAGCTTGCGAGAGGTAAGGGCAACAAATTGGTGCAGATTCCACCAGCACAGTTAAAGGACGGACACCGGGTTACCGCTATCTGCGTGTTGCCGCCGCTGCGTTCTTTACGAGTCATTGCGGGCAAGCGTCACTTAACCCTTTCACCGTCAGATTTAGATAACTTTGTCGGTGAGCGAGCGCGGCGTGGAAAACTGTTACCGCGTGGATTCCAGCGAGTCGAGCGGCTCGAGACGGAATCATGAGATTGTTGTGGTTCGTGAGTAAGGCGAGTCATTTCGAGGCACTGGAAAAGCTTATTAATCAGGCTGGGTTGGCTAATGCTCAAAGCTATCATCGCCAATCTCAGGATCTGTTGGTTGCACCCTCTTGTGACTGTATTGAATTTAAGGTTGATTTTGTCGATGAATCTTTACTTGAAAATGCAGCGGAGGATGCTAGCACTGATTATTTGTTGGTTCGGGACGAGTATCCCAAGCTTGCGTTGTTCGATATGGACTCGACTCTCATTCAGCAAGAAGTCATAGATCAGTTGGCGGGAGCTTTCGGCTTGGGTCAACAGGTGTCGGTCATCACCGAACGTGCTATGCGCGGAGAACTCGATTTTGTAGCAAGTTTTACTGAGCGACTCAGTCTGCTGCGCGGCCTTGCCCAATCTGAACTTGACGTGGTTGCCCAGCATCTCTCGTTAATGCCGGGTGCGGATGTATTAGCGGCGAACCTCACGGGTGCGGGAGTCCGTCAGGGGATTGTTTCGGGAGGCTTTTCATATTTTGCAGAACAAATTGGTGAACGATTGGGTATGGATTTCGTTTTATCAAATACCTTGGAATGCAGAAACGGCAAAGTTACGGGAAAGGTTATCCCTCCGATTATTGACGGTTCGATAAAACTAAAAACGCTTGTTGCTGAAGCAAGCGCACTTAGGATCACGTTATCTGAGACCATGGCTGTAGGCGATGGTGCCAACGATATTCCAATGCTTCTTGCTTCTGGAATCGGGGTGGCTTTCCACGCCAAACCGAAAGTGCGAGCAGACACGAATCATTGCCTAAATTACCAGGACCTCAGCGCGCTCGCCTATCTTGTAAAATTTTGAATGTCAGATGCGTCTTTGGGCGAGTGTTGGTAAACTCGCCCGCTTCTTAGCTCATTCTAGGGACAGATTGTGACACGACCTAACTGGATTTTGCCTGACGGTATTGAGGAATGCCTTCCGGAGGAAGCGTGGGCGATTGAGGATGGTCGCCGCTTGTGCTTGGATCTTTTTCGTGATTCTCGGTTTGGCCTGATCATACCGCCAATGGTCGAGTATCTCGATAGTCTGACCAGTGGCGTGGGCCAGGATCTCGTGGAGCAGGTCATGGTGATCACGGATAGGGTATCCGGTCGATTGATGGGAATTCGTCCGGACATGACGCCTCAGGCTGCGCGAATTGATGCGCATGCGTTGAATGAGTCTGGAACGACACGGCTCTGCTATTGCGGAAGCGTCTTGCGCGCTATGCCGACCAACGGTGACTCAAGTCGATCCCCAGTGCAGTTAGGTGCTGAGATTTTCGGAAACACAGATATTTCGGCTGATATCGAGATTGTGCGGTTAGCTCTTGATACGGTCAGGCTTTTTACTGACGAACCGCTGATGATCGATGTTGGTCATGCAGGAGCTCTGAGGTCAATACTCGGCAGTCACACTCAAGCCTTCCAGAGTCAGGTACTCGACGCCCTTGCACGAAAAGATCTTGACGGGCTGTCTACGCTTGAGAGGACGGTACCTGAGATAGCTGTCTTGAAGAATGCCTATGGTGATTTGGATACGGTGTTTAAATCCTGTGAATCAGAGAAAATACTACGGGAGGCTTGTGCTGAGGTTCGCGCGGTGCGTGAAGGTCTCGGGGCAGATAATGTTTCTTGGTACTGCGACTTCGGTGAAACCCACGGATTCAGTTATCACACGGGCCTTGTTTTTGGAATCTATTCATTGAAACGTGATCAGTTATTGGTTCGGGGTGGTCGTTATGATTACGCGGGAGAGTCTTTCGGTAGGGCGCGCGCCGCAACAGGGTTTAGCGCCGATTTAAAAACACTCGTTCGTCTAGTGAACTGAGTTAGGTCCAGTAAATATGAATCAGAGTCTAGTGATTCTCGGTAGCCAGTGGGGTGACGAGGGTAAAGGGAAAATCGTCGATCTACTTACCGAAAAAGTGGACTACGTGATTCGTTATCAAGGCGGCCACAACGCTGGACACACGTTGGTGGTAGATGGAAAAAAAACCGCACTTCATTTGATTCCGTCTGGAATCCTGCGGCCACACGTTCGTTGTGTAATCGGTAATGGCGTTGTGTTGTCACCAGAGGCGCTGACACAAGAGATCAGGATGTTAGAAGAGCGTGATCATTCAGTGATTGATCGTTTGCATGTGTCGACCAATTGCCCTCTCATCCTGAGAGTGCATGTCGCTCTTGATCAAGCACGTGAAGCTGCGCGGGGTAATGCAAAAATTGGTACTACGGGTCGAGGTATTGGCCCGGCTTACGAAGACAAGGCCTCTCGGCGGGGCCTACGCGTTGCAGATACTGCTGACCCGGCTAGCTTTTCTGAGAAGGTCCGTGAACTAATGGAGTATCACAATTTTATTCTGACAAAGTGGTACAGGACCAAGCCTGTTGATGTTGAGTCTATGATAGAAGAGACCCTAGATGCCGTTTCCTATTTTGGGACCGCAGTTTGCGATACTGTAGATTTAATACACCGCTGCCGTCGTGATGGAAAAATTATGTTGTTTGAGGGTGCCCAGGGTAGTCTCTTAGATATTGATCACGGTACGTATCCATTTGTGACAAGCTCAAACACTACGGCTGGCGGCGTCGCAACAGGGTCCGGTTTAGGCCCACGACACATCGGTTCTATTCTTGGGGTTACTAAAGCCTACGCTACGCGTGTCGGGTCGGGTCCCATGCCGACAGAACTATTTGATGATGTGGGTAAACACTTAGCTGTCAAAGGACAAGAAGTAGGCACCACAACGGGCCGAGGGCGTAGATGTGGGTGGTTTGACGCGGTCGCAGTGCGTCATGCGATAGAAGTGAACTCCATGAGCGGTATTTGTCTTACCAAGCTCGACGTTCTCGATGGTTTGAGCGAGGTGAAAATGTGCGTCGCTTATGAGCTACCGGGCGGTCATGTCGTTGATTACTTGCCGAGCGGTGACGAGTACCTCAATGCGAGGCCCGTGTATGAAACGTTGTCAGGCTGGGGCGAGACGACTTTTGGGATGACTTCGCTTGACGAAATGCCTAAGGCCGCGAAAGAATATGTTCGACGATTGAGTAGGATAGTTGGCGCGCCGATCGACATTGTCAGTACTGGCCCTGATCGCGAACAAACAATCGTGATTTCTACGCCTTTTGGTGTAGACTAGTGTGCAGGAGCAGCATGAGCTGCTTCTTAATAAACAACAAAAACGCATACAAAGACCGTCGTGGGTGATCACACCCGCCTTAGGAGCCGCTGTAAAAGATTGGCTCCACGACCGTCCGGTATCGGGAGGTAGTTATGTCAAAAGGGCACTCGCTTCAAGACCCTTTTTTGAATATTTTGCGCAAAGAACGCGTTCCAGTTTCGATCTTCTTAGTCAACGGAATCAAGCTCCAAGGTCAAATCGAATCATTTGATCAGTTTGTAGTTCTCTTGAAGAATACTGTGAGCCAAATGGTTTATAAACATGCCATTTCAACTGTGGTTCCGGCTCGCAATGTAAAGATTCCTGCTAGCGGAATAGACGAAGATGATGGCGAGGATCGTTACGATCTCGATAATTAAGTTTATCCTCTGATTGCAATAGGACGCAGGGTCGACTAGACTCCTGCGCCCTGCTGTTGATCAACTTGACAGCCTCCTTACTAATCGGACTGGCCGATTGGTGAAACCCATAAGGAGTTAACATGAATCACTACGAAATTGTTTTGCTGTTCCATCCGGACCAGTCAGAGCAAGTGCCCGCTATGATGGAGCGGTACACCAATACCGTGACCGAAGCCGGTGGATCTATCCATCGCTCAGAGGATTGGGGCCGTCGTCAGCTGGCTTACCCGATCAACGATCTACATAAAGCACATTACATTCTTTGGAATATCGAATGTTCGGTTGAAGTTTTAGATGAGCTGACAACGACCTTTCGGTTCAATGATGCCGTTCTACGTAACATGGTCATAAAGCGCAAAGATGCTGTTACTGAGATATCTCTGATTAAGGCCGCTGAAAGTCGGCAGGACCGTGAGCGGTCGGAGCGGCGCTCTGATAGCGATGCGGAGCAGTCAAATGATGCTGTTGTTGAAAACGCAGATGACAATCATAGCGATGATATTGTTGACGTTGAAGAGGCAACTGGGGAATAGGAGAGATATATGTCGCGGTTTTTCCGACGTCGTAAATTCTGCAGATTTTCGGCTGAAAATGTTGCGGAAATTGACTACAAAGATCTGGATACTCTGAAGCAATATATTACCGAAACTGGTAAAATCGTGCCCTCGAGGATCACAGGGACAAGTTCCAAGTATCAGCGGCAGCTTGCTACTGCGATTAAACGCGCACGGTACCTAGCCATGCTTCCTTACACTGACTCGCACGACATCTGATAAATAGGGGACCTAATGGCACGGCTGGCGCAGTATGTAATGGCGTCTGAATGGAGGGCTGCTCTGATTGCGTCATTGCTGTTATTTTTGCCCCTATTTTCGTGGGTGGGGGCATCTGTGGTCGCTCTATACGCACTGCGCCGAGGCGTCGAAAAGTCATTGTTGGTAACCGCGGCTCCTCTGTTGTGCGCGTCTTCGATGGCATTTGTTTTCGGTGACCCATCCATCTTACTGGTTCTGGCAATTACGATCGTTCTGGCAGCAGTGCTGTATCGCACACTGAGCTGGACTTTAGTTCTTTTAATCGGACTTGGACTCTCGTTGGTATTAGTGTTTTTGGTAGGCGCGGTCTACGAGGAGACGCTGAAAGGACTAGTGGTAGCAATCAAAGAGGTGGTCGCTCCGCCGGCTCAACTTGCCATCCTTGGGGTGGACAGCGTTACAGTCGACGCATGGATGGCATCACTATCTGTTGGGGCGTTGAGTTTCGTGCAAACAGTGAGTGCGATATTCGCACTTATATTTGCCAGAGCGGTTCAAGCTCAGGCATATAATCCTGGAGGCTTCAAGGCAGAGTTTGAAGCGGTAATCCTACCGCCGATGTTTGCAGTCGGATGCTTGGTCCTAGCGACCACAGGATTTCTGATTGATCCGTGGATGCTCCGGTTCACTCCGGTAGGTGCATTACCTTTGATGTTTGCTGGCATTGCATTGGTTCACGGGCTGACCAGCATGAGGGAGTCGAGAGGACTCATCATCGTGTTTTATGCGGCTTTGGTTTTTTTTACGCCATATCTTTTAATGTTATTGGCGTTATTGGCAGTCATTGACGCATTTGTGGATTTTCGGGCCCGCGTACGTCAGGAGCCACCGGTAAATGAGGATAAGTAAATGGAAGTAATTTTGCTTGAAAAAGTTGGTAAGCTTGGAGCCCTCGGCGATCGTGTTACAGTGAAAGGAGGCTACGCACGGAACTTCTTGCTCCCACAGGGGCGAGCGGTGTTGGCTAACGAGGCGAATATTGCTGAATTTGAGGCACGCCGTGCTGAGCTCGAGAAAAACGCCCAAGAGCAAATCGATGCTGCGACCCTTCGGGCAGAGAGTTTGAACGGGCAAACAGTTACGATCACCGCCAAAGCAGGCGACGAAGGTAAGCTTTTTGGCTCGATCGGTACCCGTGATATCGCTGAAGCGGCTCTTGCCGCTGGATTGACGCTGGATAAGAGTGAAGTCCGTCTTCCAGCGGGCCCACTGCGCACAACAGGTGAACACGAGGTGCAGTGTCAAGTTTACTCTGAAGTATTTGCAACGATCACTGTTGCGATTACGGGAGACTAGTACATGGCATCATTTTCAACAAATGAGTTCAAATCAGGCCTAAAAATCTTGATGGACGGTGATCCTTGCACGATCGTTGAAAATGAGTTTGTTAAACCAGGTAAAGGGCAAGCGTTCAATCGCGTTAAAATTAAGAACCTGAAGACTGGTCGCATCGTTGAAAAGACGTTTAAGTCAGGTGACTCAGTTGAGGCGGCTGATGTGATGGATCTTGACATGGAATACTTGTACACCGATGGTGATTTCTATCACTTTATGATGACCGATGGTTCTTTTGAACAGCACGCGGCTGAAACAAAAGTGGTTGGTGACGTAGTAAAGTGGCTAAAAGAACAAGAGATTTATGTCATCACATTATTTAATGGAGCACCCCTAGCAGTTACTCCGCCTAATCATATTGAACTTGAGGTGATCGAGACCGATCCAGGTCTGAAAGGAGATACGGCACAAGGTGGTTCGAAGCCTGCGATCTTGTCGACAGGCGCTACCGTCAACGTACCACTGTTCATTGAAGTCGGTGAAGTTCTCCGCATTGATACCCGAACCGGGGACTATGTTTCGCGCGCAATAAAAAAGTGATGGGGCGACCGACGGCCACCATTAATATGCTGGAAGCCCGCGCCAGTTTGCTTGCCAAGCTTCGTTCGTTTCTTGAGGCGAGACAATCTCTCGAGGTAGATGTGCCCGTCATAGCGACAGCGCCCGCGTCGGATCCATGGCTTGATAGCTTTACGGTTCACGATCCGGCCGGATTTCACATTGGTTACCTGCTATCATCGCCCGAAACCTATTTAAAGCGTCTACTGTCGGAACATCCGTATCCTTTGCATTCGATTGGTAAGGCTTACCGCGCGAATGAAGACGGACCACAGCACGCAATCGAATTCACAATGCTTGAATGGTATCGCCCGACAGCCGAGCGTCCATTTGAAGAAATGATTTGCGAAATGCAGGATTTGATAGAGACTCTCACGGAATTTGGTCGACCCGAAGTGGTTTCTTATCGTGAGCTGTTTAATTCCGTTTTTGGGTTAAATCCCCATGATGCTGAAGCCAACGATTTAGTTCAGTTTGCGAGTGACTTACTCGGATCAAAAGCTGCTGCAACAATGGATCTAGATAGTCTTCTTAATGT
Source organism: uncultured Gammaproteobacteria bacterium (assembly GCA_913042205.1). Lineage (GTDB taxonomy): Bacteria > Pseudomonadota > Gammaproteobacteria > Pseudomonadales > Litorivicinaceae > HIMB30. Next base: position 5,049 of record CAJWIY010000003.1, on the reverse strand, counting down.
TTTGTTTGCAACAAAGGTAGAGCCACATTTAGTAAATCATATCGTGATCGATTTCCCGGTAATTCAATCGGCATTGGCGCGGACAGGGATCGTTGACGGGAAGTCGGTTGCAAAGCGTGCTGAGCTTTATATTGGTGGAAGTGAGATAGCGAACGGGTATTACGAGTTAAGTGACGTTGTTGAGCAATCAGAACGATTCGAGAAAGACCATCATAGACGTGAGGCATTGCATCGCCCAATACTTCCAACAGATCAGGCATTACTCAACGCGTTGAAGAAAGGTTTGCCCGAGAGCTACGGTGTAGCTTTAGGTGTCGATCGTCTGTTGAAAGTAGTTACGAATGCAAAAACACTTTCCGAGTGTATGACGTTTACAGGACATTTATGAAAGACCCTTTGAACCTTATCTGGATTGATTTGGAGATGACAGGACTATCACCGAATCATGATCGAATAATCGAGATTGCCACCGTTGTCACAGACAAAGATCTCAATATACTCGGCGAGGGGCCTGTATACGCAGTTAATCAGCCTCAGGCATTGCTGGCTGGTATGGATGAGTGGAACACACATCAGCACGGAACATCAGGTCTTATAAAGCGCGTCCAGAACTCGCAAACAACAGAGGCAGAAGCGGAAGCAAAAACCATTGAGTTTTTAAGTGAGTTTCTCGATGCACGACAGTCTCCAATGTGCGGCAACTCGATCTGTCTGGATCGACGATTTTTGTCACGTTATATGCCCGATCTCGAAGCATTTTTTCATTACAGAAATCTCGACGTGTCCACATTGAAAGAGTTAGCAAGGCGCTGGAATACGAGTGTCTCTGCCGGGATCACTAAATCCGGTCAGCATTTGGCCCTCGCGGATATTTATGAATCAATTCATGAGCTCAAACATTATAAGACACATTTTCTGAAACTCGATCGTTAAGGGTTTTGATGGCCCATTGGATGTGCTCATCGAGAATTGGTCCGTGTGCTCCAATTTTTTCGTTCAGTAAGCCAAGTTTTTGAGAGATTTTTTCTTCGCTGTTACCAAGGCCTATAGCCAAATTTTCAAGAAACTTTGTATATCCCGCTCGTCTGAGTGGGCTGCCTTCAGTTTTTTCTAGGAACTCTTTTTCAGACCACTGAAAGAGGTCGATTAATTGCTTTTTGTCGAGTTCATTTCGAGGTCTGAACTCGGGATCACCTGCGGATGCATATCGATTCCAAGGACAAACCAACTGACAATCGTCACATCCAAAAACTCGATTACCCATAGGTTTACGGAATTCTTCGGGGATTGGTCCCCGATGTTCAATTGTCAGGTAGCTAATGCATTTCGTTGCATCTAGTTCATAAGGAGCCTTGAACGCATCTGTAGGGCAGATATCAATACATGCAGAACACGAGCCACATCGTGAATCCTCCGCTTGAGCTGAGAAGGGTAATGGATAATCAGTGAATAGCTCGCCCAGAAAAAACCAGCTTCCCGCACTTCGAGACAGTAACAAGGTGTGCTTTCCGATCCACCCGAGCCCAGCTTTTTCCGCTAAATGTTTTTCAAGAATTGGTGCTGAATCTGAAAATACACGAAATCCATGTGGTGCGATTTGCTCAGAAAACCAATCACCCAGCTGTTTCAGACGTTTACGCATTAACTTGTGATAGTCGCGTCCAAGCGCGTATCTTGAAACATAGGCTTTGTCAGGATCATTTAGGATCTCAATGCAGTCAGTATTCTCCGGGAGATAGTCTAGACGGACTGAAATAATCCGTTTTGTTCCGGCCACTAGTTGAGTCGGATCCTTTCGAAGCTCTAGATTCCGTTCAAACCAGTCCATAGTCCCTTGAAAGCCAGCATCAATCCAAGCTTCGAGAAAAGGAACGTGCTCGGAGACGTCAGGATCGGTAACACCGATAGCTGTAAAGCCTAGTTCTAATGCTTTTTGTTTAAGCTTATCGAAAGCTTGATCTGATTGATGCCATGACGCGTCCATGACCGTTACACTAACAGAGTAATCATAAATCGGAACACCTGATGCAAATAGAATTGATTGATGAGTCGATGACAAACAAGCTCGGGAAAGCGCTCGCCAAGAGTTGCCCAGAGGCCCCATTTCTTGCGACACTGAAAGGAAACCTTGGTGTCGGTAAAAGCCATCTGGTGCGAGCTTTTTTGAAAAAGCTTGGTGTGACTGACACTATTCCATCACCGACCTACACCCTATGTGAGACGTATACGATCAATCGGACACAGGTCATCTCGCATATGGACTTATATAGACTTCAAGACCCTGAAGAGTTGGAATTTTTAGGTTTCCGGGAGATGCTGGACGGGCACGGTGTCCTGATCGAGTGGCCAGAGCGAGCAGAGTCCTTTCTTCCCTCACCAGACCTCGCTTTGCATCTGATGTGGGATGGCGATCGGCGTATATGTGCAATGGCTGCAAAATCTGAGAAAGGAGAATATTGGCTATCCAATTTGGAGGTACCAAACGCAGCATGATGCGCGTCTGTCTAATTGTTATTCTTTTCTCGGTGGCGTCCTGGGCACGCGCAATCGAACTTAAATCAGTGCGCTCGTCGACTGACCAGGATAGCTCACGTGTCGTTTTAGAGCTTTCAGGTCAGCCAAAATTTTCTTACTTTAATTTGAATAACCCGAGTCGTTTAGTTTTGGATGTGACTAATCTCAGTACAGATAGGCTTCAGGAGCTTATTGTTATTGATGATAAGAGAATAATGCGCGTGCGCACAGCGGACCGGAGCAGAGGTAGTCGGCTAGTTTTTGATCTTACCGGGCCTTATCGATCAAATATATTTGCACTTGACGCGAAAGGAAGATTTCCCGATCGACTGGTGGTTGACGTTGTTGGTTACGTGGCCGGTGAAAAGGCCTCAATACGAGGTAGTAAAGCTGAGGAACTGACCGAGCCTCTGGTTGAAAAGCGCGACATCATTGTCGCTATTGATCCGGGCCATGGTGGCAAAGATCCTGGAGCGTCATCTTACGGCTTGATTGAGAAACAGGTTGTGCTGCAAATTTCCAAACGTCTGGCGCGACGGTTTCAGAGTGAGCCGGGTTATCGAGCTGTCCTAACACGCGATGACGATCGATTTATTCCATTGAAGAATCGGCCTCGTATCGCGCGTGAGGCTGGCGCTGACTTCTTCCTATCGATTCATGCGGATAGTTTTCCTAAGAATAAAAGTGTTCGCGGAACCGGTGTGTATGCTTTGTCGTTGCGTGGCGCAAATTCGGAATTGTCTAGGTGGTTGCAGAATACCGAGAATGCTGAAGATTTGGCGGGCGGTGTTGATCTGGGTAATGTCGATAATTCTACACGCCAGGTACTGCTCAACATGTCGATGGAATCCGCTATTAGGATCTCTAAGCAGGCAGGAAAGTTTGTGTTAAGTGATTTGACTGATATGGGTCGGGTACACAAGAAACAGCTTGGTCTTGCGAACTTCGCCGTCCTAAGGAGCCCGGATATTCCCTCTCTTCTGATTGAAACGGGTTTCCTATCTAATCGGTCTGACGCCAAGCGTTTATCGAGTTCTCGAGAACAAGAAAAGATTGCGGGAGCTATTTTTGAGGGTATTAAACGGTATTTCGAGAAGAGTCCACCAGCGAATACATTTGTAGGCTGGCGCAAACAGAACAAGGGTAAACGGATGACCATTGAAGTCAAACGTGGCGATACGTTATCCGAACTTGCTTCTCGGTACGGACTATCATTACAGGCTTTTAAAGAGTTGAATGGTCTAAAAACCGACGTGATTCGACTTGGCCAGAAGCTAGAGGTGCCGATAGTATCACGATAGCATGTACGAACGTGGTGGAGGCTAAAATGCCTACCCCTACACTAAGGTTAAACGGTCTTATAAGGAACGGCACGCAGTTACTACCGAAAGGTATGCAAAATTTATGAAATCTGAGCATTCTATTACCGTCCTTTCTCCGCGACTTGCTAATCAAATTGCCGCTGGTGAGGTAGTGGAGCGTCCGTCGAGCGTAGTTAAGGAGCTGGTAGAAAATGCGCTTGATGCTGGATCTACGCAGGTAGATATTGATTGCGAGGCCGGTGGTATTGGTCGGATTCGCGTTCGGGATAACGGACACGGAATTCCGTCTGATGAGCTGGCGCTCGCATTGTCGCGGCACGCCACTAGTAAAATTCTAGATCTAGATGATCTTGAGGCTGTTAGTACCCTCGGATTTCGTGGTGAGGCTCTGGCCTCAATTGCCTCGGTATCCCGTCTTGATCTAACTTCAGCTATCGAGGATGAGCCTGGGTCTATAGTCTCAATCGAAGGCAGAGAGATGGTTGCTTTAGTTCGACCATCACCACACCCGCGAGGTTCCACAGTAGATGTTCGTGATTTATTCTTTAACACTCCGGCTCGTCGAAAATTTTTAAAAACAGAGAAGACGGAGTTTGGTCATATTGACTCAGTCGTCACCCGACAAGCATTGAGTCGTTTTAATGTTGGATTCCGATTAGTCCATCAGGGTCGAGTGACTCGGCAGTTAGCCCCGGCGCTCTCAGAAAATACTCAGATTGCACGTATTTCGGAGTTGCTGGGTAGTGGCTTTATGGATGCCGCTCTTCCTGTAGATGCAAGAGCCACTGGGCTTTCGCTTAAAGGATGGGCCTGTCGAGCAACATTCAACCGAGCACAGCCCGACTTTCAGCATGTCTTTGTCAATGGCCGATTTATTCGTGATAGGTTGATTTCTCATGCGTTGAGACAAGCCTATCGTGATATTTTATTCCATGGCAGACATCCCTGTTTTCTGTTGTATCTCGAGCTTGACCCGGCACAAGTCGATGTAAACGTGCATCCTACGAAAAATGAAGTTCGATTTCGTGACTCGCGATTAATTTATGATTTCTTATTACGCTCGGTTGGTCGAGTTCTGGCTGATGATCGGCCCGAGCAAATGTGTGATCAGAATATTTCGGTCGAATCATTGGGAGATGACCAAAGTCACTCAATCCAGCACCAACCACCGTTGGGGCTTAATCGTTCGAAACTAGTCAACTCTTTTGATACA
>CAJWIY010000002.1 GCA_913042205.1 uncultured Gammaproteobacteria bacterium | reverse complement strand
TGAGCTCAATCCACTGAGTGCGTTAGGTATCTTCGCCGCCCTCGGACTAGCTTTGCGTCAGCATGCTGTCGCTCGTTCACGGTCGCGTGAGGCATGCTTCAAGGCTTTTCTAAAAAGTCACCGTTTTGGGGCAGCCCTGTTCCTTGGGGGACTTCTGGGGGTGCTGTAAAAACTTGTCGACCTCGGGTAGTGGAAAAAATTTAATGCGTTAAATGTACCAGCGCGTATCCGATCAATTTTCTTTCTCACCATACTGTCTCAGACTACAAATTTCCTTACCCATAGCCAGAGTGTGCGTGGTATCTCGAAAATTTTTATCGGGCAATATTCACCGTCTCAGGCATGACGAGAAAGCGACCTGATAGAGCGTGCAAAGGAGGAGCAGACTAAATCCAACAAAAATCCCCGATTGCTGGGTAACGAACCCGATGATAGCCGGGCCTAACATAATCCCCCCATAGCCGAGGGTCGCTACCCCCGCCAGGCCCTGGCCGGGGGTGACAAAGGGGTCATTCGCGGCCCGCGCGCAGCCGAGCGGGAAAACAGGGGCGAGACCAAATCCCAACAATAGGAATCCAATCAGGACAACACCCAAAGAAGGAACAAATAAGACTACACAAAGCCCCAAGGTGGCCAACAGGCCGGCGAACCAACACACGCGGATGGCACCAAATTGCTCTACCAAATTGTCAGCGAGCATCCGGCCCGTAAACATGGCCAAGCTGAACGTAACAAAACCACTCACTGCCATCGCTTCGGTGAGATTGAGTCTCTCTTGAAGAAATATTGCGGCCCAATCGGCTACAGCTCCCTCAGTAAGTGCGGCACAGAACATTAAAAAACCGACTAACCATAGACTCTGATGAGGCAAAGCAAACGCCGGCGTCGACTCTCTAACAATCGATCCCACCCAGTCAACCCGGGACGCTAATCCCGCAAAACCGCTCATGATCAATACCACCAACAGAAAATGTTGCTCAACGGAAAAACCGAGTTTTATCGCCGTTAATCCGACCAAGCCACCAATGCCAGCGGAAAGACTCCAGTACGCGTGAAGTGAGGACATAATCGACTTAACACCTCTCCGCTCGACCTCCGCACCCCAGCCGTTCATGGCCACATCCAAGGCACCGATCGACGCGCCAAGTACCGCGACAGATAATGTTAAAAACCAAGACGTGGGCGCGAACGATGTAAGAGTCAAAGAAGCCAACGTAGACCAGGCAAGATATTTACTGACTCGTGTGGGACCATATAGATCCATGGCTCGTCCAGCTAGAGGAAAAGACGCGATGCTCGCTAACGCAAGAACCGACAAGATAGTGCCCAATTGTGCTGGCTCTAAATCCAGCTGAGTTTTAAATGTGGGAATACGTGAGGCCCAGGTACCAAAACTGGCTCCAGAGATGGCAAAAATCGTGGCTACAGCCCCGTAAGGCGTCATAAGCGTCCTTCTATTTTCATGCAAAAAACTCGCTATGCACTGAAGGTAGTCATCTATGTATCCGCAGAGAACATTAAGGGCGAGAAAGGTTTCTAGCCTGCGAGCAAAGATCTCGAATACGCTCGGTTAGTTGATCCCTATCATTTATGAAAACTGATTCTCAAAACTTCACGCGTTGAGTTTAAGATTGGAACAGTTTTCAATCATTCGATAGTCAAGACAGTCAGATTTGACACGACACTTGCCTTCCGGATCGTAAACTCTCCCCAGCAGCCTCTGCTAATACCAGTGCCTCAAGCCCGTCTGTGCCCGTTACAAGAGGCGCAGACCCTGTGATCAAACAATCAACGAAATGTGCTATCTCCCTACGATAAGCGTCTTTGTAGCGGGTCATGAAAAAGTGCTCCAGCGGACTTTCCGAAATTCCTGTCTGGTCAAGAACTAGAACACTATCCTCACGAACTGAGTTCACCTGTAGAGTCGCTTTCGCGCAGTGCGCCTCGATTCTTTGATCGTAACCTACAGACGCTCTTCGGCTGTTGAGGATTATGATTTGCTTGCCTGATACCGTGGTCATCAAGACAGATGCCGTATCGATGTCATCGCCTTCTATCCGGGTCGTTGGATCTACAAGAGCTTGGCCCGTCGCATAAACCGTCGCAATTGGTTCATCGACCAACCAACGTGCCATATCAAAATCATGAATAGTCATATCTTTAAACAGACCACCAGAGGCTTTCATGTATGAATACGGGGGCGGTGAAGGATCACGGCTGATGATGAGTATCTGCTCCACTAGACCGTAGGTCTGGTCGACGATCTTGCGTTTTAAGGCAGAAAAATGCTTATCAAAGCGTCTTTGAAATCCCAACATGAGCATACCTTCGTTTCGCTCAACAACTTCAAGCGTATGCCTCGTCGTCTCCAAATCAGTAGAAATGGGCTTCTCGCAAAATACCGCCTTGCCAGCCAAAACTGATAGCTTGATTTGCTCCGCGTGCTGATCTGATGGGGTGCAAATCAGCACCCCTCGGATGTCATGATCATCGAGTATATGCTCCAACGAAGCAGCAACCGCGCCGCACTGTTCGATCACCGAACAGGCGGCTTCTTCGACAGGATCAAACACGTACTTAAGTCGCACATCGCCTATCGTGGAAATCGCCTCTGCATGGACCTTGCCAATACGGCCTGCCCCAAGAAGTGCCAGATCAATCATTTGACAAGCTCCGTAAAACCGATCGTGCCGCCTCAACCATCCGGGACTCGACCTGTTCCAATATTTTTATCCGATCAAAGAGCTCCGGCGCGTTTACCAAAACCTCCCGTAATTCTGAACCAAAAAATGTTCGTAACTCAGTGCCGATGTTGTATTTACAAATATTAGAGGTAGCTGCTAACCGTGCGCGTTGTGTTCTAGAAACTCCACTGCCGCCATGAATTACCAGTGGAGTGTCCGTTAATTCCTGAATACGATTAATTACCTGCTCGTCCAGTGTGGTTTCTGTATCAACTTGTAGATGAACATTCCCCACGGACACGGCCATCGCGTCGATCCGTGTTTCTGTTGCAAAGGTAGCTGCCTCAACCGGGTCAGTCATTGCCGACATTTCTCCGGCCGCGTAGCCAACGAACCCAATCTCTCCCTCTACCGAGATGCCATATTGATGCGCAAGATTTACCACCGAATGAGTGGTTTCAATATTCTCGGCCAAACATAAACGAGAACCGTCATACATCACGCTCGAAAAACCAGCTTCAATCGCCTGTCGGCATACCTCCATGCTTTCGCCGTGATCTAAATGCACCACAACCGGTACCGATGCCTGCTCAGCCAGATGCCGCATCATTGGACCCAGTACGGTGAGGGGAGTATGGCGGCGACAACTGGGGCCCGCTTGTAGTATCACTGGTAAATTTTCTATCTCAGCGGCGCGGACGTAGGCCCGCATATCCTCCCAACCCAAACACACTAAACCAGCTACGGCTCGATTCGAGTGTTTCGCCGCTAACAAGACCTCGTGGAGACTCGCTATCACTTAAATTTATTCCACATCGCCTTCATTCCGGGAATAGTCTCCAACTGGTCCGCATAAGCTGGCTGAAAATATGGGGTCAAGCCACGCGTGGTTGCGCCGCCTAAAATCGTAAAATAGTACATCTCGCATCCGGGAAAAACACAACACGGATGATAACCGTCGTCTATGAGAAAGGTCGATCCGTCTACGACATGGAAGGCCTCTCCTGGCTCGGAGTCTGATCGCTGAAGCAACTGAAGCGCCCCTCCATTAGCCGGCTTAAACCGAAAGTTATACGTCTCGTCATGCCGAGTCTCACCGTCACGGTCTTCGGAATGCTTGTGGCTGGGAAAACCGGACCAACCTCCCGCGCCAACGGTAAAAAGTTCGGAAACCAAGAGCCGGCCTACCTGACCATGTTGCTTCTGACCCAAAATGTGCTTGATCTTGCGGTGTGTTTTAGTGTCATCGGAACCATACTGGACCATGTCAATATCATCCGCATGGACAGCGAACGGAGTGAGGGTCTCGTTGTATTTTGCGCCGGCCACGAACACCTCGGCAGTTTTTGACAGACACCGGATCTTGCATGTCATGCCTGTCGGGACATAGATACCCTCTGGCTCGCCATCCCAAACATCTTCTGTACGTAGTCCAACTTCTGCGATCTGAGTTCCGTCAACGGCCACCGATACCCGCCCGGTTGCAGGCACGACGCATGACTCAAAATCTACGAGCTGATAAGAGTATTCCTCGCCAAGGCTCAGCTTTACGATATTGAAATAATTGAGTGGGACGCGTTCATTGTCCACGTTCACGATCGGTTGGTTCTTGTTATCAAAGGGCGCAAGATGCATCACATTCTCCCGATAGTTTGTTTAACAGATTTCTCATGCTCCTCGACGAACAGGTTTAGTTCTCTCAAGGTCGGCATTGCTGGGGCGCATCCAACACGAGTCACCACGAGCGCGGCACTGGCGCTACCGTAGACTAATGATCTTGCCAATTCCTCGCCGCTCGAGAGACCTGCCAAAACGGCACCCAAAAAAGCATCGCCCGCTCCTGTTGGCTTGATCGGTGTTACTGGGAAGACATCTGTCGAAATGATTTCGTCGCCTAGGAACGCCTGACTGCCACGCCCACCCATCTTGTAGATTGCAAGTTTACCTAGCGATGCTAGAGACCTAGCGAACCCCTCACCGAAATTAAGGCCGCCCGCCATGTGTCCAAACTCTTCATCGTTACCGACTACGACATCAACTAACTCAACCGCTTCGTTATAGACCTCGCTGGCTTGACTCTCCGTCTCCCAAGAGTAGGGACGATAGTCTAGGTCCATGATCGTCAATAACCCTGACTGTTTTGCAAGCGCCAAGGCTCCTAACGTCGCCTGACGGGAAGGGTTAGACGTCAGGCAAGTACCAGTAATAATCATGGCAGAAAATTCAGACATCTTAATCGATACGAAATCACCTTGGTCCATCTGAAAATCTGCAGCGTTGTTCCTGTAGATAACGCTCTGGTGGTCTTCCACTCGCGACTCAACGATCGCGAGGCTTGCACGACAATCGCCATTAACTTTCCTCAGAAAACGGGAATCAACGCCATAGTGCTTCAATTGGTTCTCAACAAAAGAACCAATCGCGTCGTCCGAAATACATGTCACCAGAGATGCTCTCTGGCCCAACCGACAGAGTGCCACCGCAATATTTGCACTCGAACCACCGAGCGCTGACACAAACTCGGTGGCGTCGGCTGTCTTCGTGTTTATCGGGGTAGGGTATAGGTCCATCCCCGCCCTACCAATCACCAAAAATGGTTTAGAGGAGTCTAGCCCAAGATCAACCACTACACGCCCCGACGCTGTTGCTGCCGTCCGGATTCAGTCTCTGCGTGGCCATCACGGACCGACCGACGCTTTGACACAGACGGGGTACCTACCTCCCACCACGCGTGCCCCTCGGTGGTCCATCCGTCATATGGGTCAACATCCATCACTATCACATAACTGTTTGCCGACTGTTGAGCCCTCGCAAAAGCTGACTGGAACGCCTGGGCATCAGCGACTTTCTCCGCGTCGGCCCCCAGACTTCTAGCGTGCGATACAAAATCGACCGGGGCCATTCGTGTCGCTGTTGGTGTATCCACAAAAAGGTTGTTGTAGCTCGCGTTACCCTTCCCGGTTTGCAATTTATCAATCACTGCAAACCCACCGTTATTTAAAAGAATCACGATTAGCTTTTTGTCCGTAATCACAGCCGAATACAGGTCGCCGTTCAGCAACAAGTAAGATCCATCACCAACAAAAACAATTGTGTCTGATCCAGGATCGTCATCAAGCTGAGCAATTCGGGCCCCGTAACCCCCAGAAATCTCATACCCCATGCAACTGAAACCAAACTCTACATCGACAGTTCCAATACCGAGGGTCCTCCAGTTCGCTGTAACCTCAGCCGGCAATCCACCGGCGGCGGCCACCACCCGATCAGACGCACGACACATCTGATTCACAACCCCGATAGCTTGAGAGTAGCGGTTTGGTCCAATCGTCACGTCAACATTGCGGTCACGGACCAAGCTCCACTGGCTCTGCTCAAGGTTGAGCTTCTCCAACCAATCTGACGCCGTCGAGAAATTACCCATCAGTTGGCTGATGGCCGGCAAGCTCGATTGGGCACCACCAACGACCGCTGTGGCCATATGCTTATGTGCATCAAACCGCGCGGGATTCACGGAAACCAGTTGCGCCTTGTCTGAAAAACATGTCCAGGACCCAGTCGTAAAATCCTGTAATCGGGTGCCCACACAAATCACAACGTCCGCATCTACCGCCATAGCATTCGCGCTATTAGAACCTGTTACCCCAATCGGTCCAGCATTAAGTGGGTGATCCCAAATTAAATTCGCACGGCCTGCGATCGTTTCGGCCACCGGGATTTGATGGGTTTCTGCGAATTGCCTGAGTTCATCGACGGCGTCACCGTACTGGACCCCTCCGCCTGCGATTATCAGAGGCCTCCTTGCTGCCAATATCACGTCTGCGGCGCTCGAGATCTCCCGGGGATCAGCTATAACCTCCCGCACGACGTGGGTTCGCTCTCTAAAAAACTGTAGCGGAAACTCGTATGCCCATCCCTGTACATCCTGCGGAAGCCCGATAAACGCTGGACCACAGTCGGCCGGATCGAGCAGCGTTTGTATAGCTTGCGGCAAAGACTGAATTACTTGGGCAGGGTGCGTGATCCGGTCCCAGTAGCGTACAACAGGCTTAAATGCGTCGGTTACACCAAAGGTTGGATCACCAAAATTTTCGACCTGCTGGAGCACCGGGTCAGGAAGTCGTGTAACAAAATTATCGCCACAAAGAAGTAAAATTGGTAACCGGTTGGCCATCGCGAGGGCTGCCGACGTCACTAGGTTCGCCGTCCCCGGTCCCGCTGAGGCGGTGCAAAACATAAACCGCTTCCGTAGGTGGTATTTAGAGTATGCGGCGGCAGCGAACCCCATGCCTTGTTCATGCTGCCCACGATAAAGGGGCAAAGAATCCCGCGCTTCGTATAACGCCTCACCGAGACAAGTCACGTTGCCGTGTCCGAAAATCCCAAACCCACCACCACACAGGCGCACCCGCGACCCATTGATCTCTATCCACTGGTTTTCAAGATATTTGACGATTGCTTGGGCAGCGGTAAGCTTAATGAATTCCGACATGGCTCTTCTTTTTGAGTTGCTTTATAGCTCCGAAGCATACAAACTTTGCAACCGGTTGCAAAGTAGAGTGTGACATGAATAATAATTACAAAGCGATCAATGTCGGTATCATCGGCGGCGGCTACATGGGAAAAGCTCACGCGGTTGCCGCAAGAGCCGCGTCCGCGAATGCTGAACTGGGCGTGGACATCCGCCTCGAAGGGGTTGCAGCATCATGCCTTGAATCGGCCCAGAACTACCAAGCTAAGTTTGGCTTCAGGCATGCCTTCAAATCTGCCGAGACGCTGCTCCAGGACAATAATATCGACGCGATCATCATAGCCTCTCCACAGCACACTCACCTTCGGTTCGTGGAACTAGCCGCAGCATCCGGAAAGGCAATCCTGTGCGAAAAACCAATGGGGCGAAATCTCGCTGAGGCAAAAAAAATTTCCGAGATCGGTGCACATGTTCCAAATATGGTGGGCTACAACTACATACAAACCCCCGCAACCGCTCTAGCGAGGGAGGTTCTCTCCGCGGGAGATGTTGGTGAGGTCATCTGGTATCGCGGAGAACATCACGAAGACTTTTTGGTCAATGCAGCGGGAAATGAGTGGAGGCAGACTGGAGATTCTAATGGAACCCTCGGGGATTTGATGCCGCATCCAATTCATTGCGCGCTTACCTTTGCTGGTCCAATCACGGAGCTCGTTGCTGATCTGAGAAAGCACCCAAACGTACGCCAAGAAAAACTCCTCCCTCAGGCAAACGATGACCACGCTCAATGCATGTGTAAATTTGCCAATGGCGCCAACGGTTTCATCGTGGCCTCGCGTGTTGCTCACGGTAAAAAGATGGGGCTCTGCTATGAGATTCACGGCACGAAAGGGGCGATACAATTTGATCAAGAGGATCAAAATAGCCTATACCTCTACAGAGCTGGAAAAGATTTTGGATTCCAGCGAATCCTGGCAGGCCCGGGACACGGGAGTTATGCAATGTTTTGCGAGGGGCCTGGCCACGGTACGGGCTACCAAGACCAGATCATCATTGAGCAGGTCGCTTTTTATAAATCAATTCTGGGTATTCAGCCGGCGTGGCCCTCTTTTTCAGATGGACTCGCTGTGATGAAAGTTTGTGAGGCGATCCGTCGATCACACCAAACCCAATCTTGGACAACTGTGTAAGGAATCGTTATGGCAATAAAGATAGGTAACGCGCCCTGCTCATGGGGTGTCGAGTGGGTAGATGACCCCCGAAACCCAACCTGGACCACAGTGCTCGAGGAGTGCCATCAAGCGGGATACGATGGCATCGAACTGGGACCCGTGGGTTTCATGCCCGAAGATCCGGGCCAACTTGGTGACGCTTTAGCGGAAAACTCGTTGGAGCTTATCGGTGGTGTTGTATTTCAGCCATTCCACGATTCGAGTGTGGCAAAGACCGTCATGAGCCAAGCAAGAAGGACCGCACAGGCGCTAGTTGCTCATAGCGCGCAACAGATGGTTCTGATCGATTCAATTTCTGAAGCAAGGGCGCCCTTCGCGGGAAGACCAAGCGAAACGATTACGATGGCTAAGGCCGACTGGAAGGCATTCGCTGGTCGAATACGAGATGTCGCAAAAATGGGAACCGAAGAATACGGTCTCACTGTCAGCATCCACTCTCACGCGGGCGGATACATGGATTTCAAAGACGAGCTCGATGCACTGTTAGAAGAGATCGATGAACACTATCTAAAGATCTGCGTAGATACCGGACACCAGACATACGCTGGATTTGATCCGGTGGCATTTATTGACCAAAACTTTGACCGGGTTTCATATGTACATGTCAAAGATATTGACCCGGCGGTGCAATCAGCAGTCGTCCAAAATCGAACCGGCTTTTACGAGGCTTGTGGCCAAGGGATTTTCTGTAACCTCGGCAAAGGCGCCGTAGACTTTCTCGCAGCAAAACAGTTGCTCACCGATCGCGGCTACGATGGCTGGGTAACTGTAGAGCAAGACTGTGACCCGACCCTCGACGTTTCACCCGTCACCGACGCGATCTCTAATCGACAGTTCCTTTCCGCAATAGGCTTTTAGGGAGATAACCCAAATGGTACGCTTGAACTGGGGACTAGTCGGGGGCGGAGAGGGAAGTCAGATTGGCCCAGCCCATCGACTTGGAGCCCGACTCGACGGTTACTTTAATTTTGTGGCAGGAGCGCTTGATCACCGCCCGGAAGAAGGTAAACAATTCGGCATTGAATTAGGTCTGGCACCTGATAGAAGCTACGGGTCCTGGCAAGAAATGCTTGACGGCGAAATTAAGCGCGAGGACCGGATTGATCTCGTCACTGTTGCTACACCAAATAACTCTCATTATGAAATCACGAAAGCTTTCCTGTCCGAAGGCTTTCATGTGTTGTGCGAAAAGCCTCTCACAATGACTATCGAGGAGGCGACGGAACTTGTCCGCCTCGTTGAGGCCAAAGGATCCATATGCGCGGTCAACTACGGCTACTCTGGTTACAGCCTCATACGCCACATGAAGGCCATGGTCAGTCGCGGGGATATCGGCAGGGTCCGAATGGTTTTTTCTGAGTTTGCCCATGGTCATCACGCCGATGCGACGGATGCTGACAACCCCCGAATTCGGTGGCGATATGATCCGACACAAATCGGAGTTTCAGCACAATTTGCAGACTGTGGGATCCACGCCCTACACCTAGCCACATTCATAACAGGCCAGCGCGTGCAGTGTGTCTCAGCAGATACTGTGAGCCTCGTCTCAGGTCGACAGCTAGAGGATGACGCCATGGTGAATTTCAGGATGACAGGTGGCGTCATAGGTCGCCTTTGGACAAGTGCCTGCGCGGTTGGTCGGCAGCATGGCTTAGCCATCCAAGTGTTCGGCGAAACGGGTGGCCTTCGCTGGGCTCAGGAACAACCGAACCAGTTGTATTACACGCCTGTAGGGGGCAGGACCACTATAATCGAACGGGGCGAAGCAAACCTGTCACCCGAGGCTGACAAATCAAGCCGGGTCACTATTGGTCACGCAGAAGGCATGCCATTAGCCTTTGCAAATATCTACTCAGAACTCCACGGAGTGATCAGTCAGACAAAAAATGAAGATACGAGAGCACATTCTGTGTTGCTCCCCCTGGCGAGCGATGGCGTAGAATCGATCAAAGCGATTTACGCGGTTGCAGAATCGGGTAAACAACACGGACAGTGGGTGGATCTCAACTAGTAACGGGAAGTGTGTCGCGATCAATAACCTCACACGGGAATAGTTTGTGTTGGGTCGGTTTTGAATCTTCAGACGATAAAATTTGTCCGAGACAATTAACCGACTCTTTAATGATCGCACCAAGAGGCTGCCGGATAGTCGTGAGCCGCACATTATCCCAGCCGGCCATCTCCATATCATTAAAGCCGATGATGCCCACCTGCTCAGGTATCCTATAACCTGCTCGACGTAGTGCAGACATTGCACCAATCGAAATCACATCGTCCGCACAAAAATATCCCTGACCGAGGTCCCGTAAAATCATTGATGCCATCTCATCAAACCCCGACTCAAACGTATAATCACCAGCAAAATTAATTCTCGTCTGAATTTTTGGATAATCACTCAAGACGTCGAGGAAACCCTCTAATCGGTCGCGTGTTGAGGTCGCTTTCTCAGGCCCTCCAAGGAAGCCCACCCGATCATAACCACAGGCGATTAACCGTCGTGCAGCTAGCCGTCCGGCTTCGATATTGTCAATCCCGACCACATTGATGTCTTCACGGTGGCCTGGCCTCCCGAAAGCGTGCACAACAGGGATCCCGGCCTCGGCGAAGCTATCAGCAAAGCCCACAGGTAACGTGGAACTAGCGACGACGACAGCATCGACCTGGTACTCCAAAAGCAACTGGACACTTCGCAGGGCGTCGGTCTCGTCCGTTAGGTTTACGATTAGGGGCCTCAGGCCCTTTCGTTGTAACTCGCGCGTGAATAAATCAAAAACCTCAAGGAAGATCGGATTATGGAAGTTGTTGGCCACGAGACCGACCAATCCCGTTTTTCTTGTGGTCAACGAACGCGCGAGCAAATTAGGACGATAGCCGAGCTGAGACGCGGCCTGCTCTACCTTTGTCCGGGTCAGTGTAGATACCGAAGCGCCTTCGGTGAAGGTTCTGGAAACGGCGCTTCGTGACACTCCTGCCAGAGCGGCTACCTCGCCCAGCGTCGGGCGTTTTCCGCGGTTTTCTTCCATTTTTTTTCCTCTAACGCCTCTACGATGAGGAAAAAAATTTATCTTTGCAACCGGTTGCAAAATTTTTTTCTGGCCTTTAAGGTGCTGTCTAAGGATTGTCACACGTGTGCACGTCCTAACCTAATAAAAATCGGAGACAACCCATGAAGAAGATGTTTAAAAGCCTACTGGTAGCCTCAGCTCTTGCGGCTGCCTCATTAACAGGAATGTCGGCGAGCGCCGCTGGCGAGCGGTACGTTTTAGTGTCTCATGCTCCTGACTCAGACAGCTGGTGGAATACCATAAAGAACGGTATCGCACTCGCAGGAAAACAAATGGATGTGGAAGTTGAGTACAGGAACCCACCGACCGGGGACTTGGCTGACATGGCTCGGATCATTGAGCAAGCAGCGGCATCCAACCCAAACGGGATCATCACCACCCTCGCGGACTATGATGTTTTATCTGGTCCAATCAAGGCCGCAGTCGCGTCAGGTGTGGATGTAATTATTATGAACTCAGGAACTCCTGACCAGGCACGTGAAGTTGGTGCACTAATGTACGTCGGACAACCCGAGTATGACGCTGGATATGCTGCGGGTCTGCGCGCCAAAGGCGACGGGGTCAAGAGCTTCCTGTGCGTGAATCATTACATCAACAGCCCCTCATCGACCGAGCGCTGTAAAGGCTTTGCCGACGGTTTGGGAATCGATCTGGGTAACCAAATGATCGACTCTGGACAAGATCCTGGCGAAATCAAAAATAAGGTCCTCGCTTATCTTGATGCCAATCCAAAAACTGACGCCGTACTGACGCTGGGCCCGACCTCCGCAGACCCAACACTGCTCGCACTCAAAGAGAACGGTATGGCCGGCGATATTTACTTCGGCACATTCGACCTTGGGTCGGAGATCGTGAAAGGTATCAAAGCCGACGTCATCCAATGGGGCATCGATCAGCAGCCGTTCTTGCAGGCTTATCTGCCTGTTGTCGTCCTCTCGAACTACCATCGCTATGGTGTTTTGCCAGGAAACAACATCAACTCGGGACCGGGATTTGTTACTAAGTCAGGTCTAACACTCGTCGAGAAATTCGCTGGCGAGTATCGCTAAACAGTCCCCTGTTTAGAACCACCTGAGGCACCATAGGTTGGTGCCTCAGCATTTAAGGTTTTTCCAATGAGTGAGTTAGCTCAAGACGAACGCATCAAGACCACCTCTCCTCTGAGACAGGCGCTCGTGCGCCCCGAGCTTGGCAGCATCGCTGGCACCATCGTGGTCTTTTTATTTTTCGGATTTCTGGCCTACGACAGCGGTATGTTTAGTCCACGAGGTGTAATGAATTGGTCGACCGTCAGTGCACAATTTATGATCATAGCGGTTGGAGCCTGTCTGCTAATGATCGCCGGCGAATTCGATCTCTCTGTCGGCTCAATGATCGGATTCGCGGGCATGATGATCGCAATATTTTCGGTAACCCTCGATTGGCCAGTTTGGACAGCAATTTTAGTTACCTTTGTCATGTGCACGGCGTTGGGCGCACTGAATGGTTATATTGTCGTCAAGACCGGCCTACCCAGTTTCATTGTGACACTCGCGTTCTTATTTATCCTACGAGGATTTACAATTTTCTTTCCCCAATTAATCGAACGAAAAACAATTATCGGTGGCGTATCTGACGCTGCAGAAGGGGACTGGCTCGCCTCAGTTTTTGGCGGAAAGGTAGGTGAACCTGTCTTTATCTGGCTAGCCGACCTCGGCCTGATCGACGTCTTCGAACGCGGTAATCGGGCCGGGCAACCAGTAATCGACGGAATACCAGCCCTGATCATCTGGGCCATCGGCCTGGTCATCGTCGGGCACTTCGTCTTAACACGCACACGATTCGGTAACTGGATCTTCGCATCCGGGGGAGATGCCCAGGCGGCCCGATATGTTGGCGTACCTGTCAACCGTGTAAAAATTTTAATGTTCATGTTCTCGGCGTTCTGCGCGTGTGTCTTTGCGACGTGCCAGGTTATGGAGTTCGGATCCGCCGGAGCTGATCGAGGGCTGTTGAAAGAATTCGAGGCAATCATTGCAGTAGTAATCGGGGGCGCACTCTTAACAGGCGGGTACGGCAGCGTCATTGGCGCAGCGCTCGGCGCTCTCATATTTGGCGTGGTCCAGCAGGGCTTGTTTTTTGCAGGTGTTGAAAGCTCCTTGTTCCGGGTCTTTCTCGGTGTCTTGCTCTTGGCGGCGGTGATACTAAACACCTACATCCGACGCATAATTACGGGGGAAAAATAGATATGGCTCCGTTATTCGAAATGCAAAACGTTGAGAAACACTTCGGCACCGTGATCGCACTTGGAGGCGTCAACTTCAGCGTATCTGAAGGCGAGTGTCATTGCCTTTTGGGTGATAACGGAGCCGGTAAATCGACCCTGATCAAGACAATGTCGGGGGTCCACCCACCGACATCTGGGCAACTCTACATGCGCGGTGAGCCACTAACCTTCAGAGACCCCCGGGAAGCCATGGGACACGGCATTGCGACCGTATATCAAGACCTCGCAATGATCCCCCTGATGAGCGTCAGCCGAAACTTTTTTATGGGTAATGAGCCTGTCAAAAACGTACTCGGTATCAACCTTTTCGATCATGATTTCGCTGACCGCGTCACCATGGAAGAGATGCGAAAAATGGGCATCAATCTACGCGGACCCCATCAAGCAGTCGGCACGTTATCAGGAGGAGAGCGACAAACTGTAGCAATCGCACGCGCCGTATACTTCGGAGCAAAAGTCCTCATCCTTGATGAACCGACCTCTGCGCTCGGGGTAAGGCAAACCGCAAACGTGTTGGCAACCGTTGATCGCGTGAGACAAGCCGGGATTGCGGTGGTCTTCATCACACATAACGTAAGACACGCGCTGGCAGTCGGCGATCGATTTACGGTTCTAAACCGCGGAAAAACGATGGGCACGGCAAAGAAAGGAGAAATCACACCAGAGGAGCTGCAAGATTTAATGGCTGGCGGTCAGCAACTGGCCGAACTCGAATCTTCGCTCGGAGGTACCGTATGAGTTCCCTGCTCGTCAAACCAAACGGCCAGCAGGGAACAGTCATCGATATTACGCCCGAGAACGCCGGGTGGAGCTTCGTGGGTTTCAAGCTCGTAAAGCTGAGGCCCGGTGATATTTTCAAGTTCCAGACGGAAGGCAGAGAATACTGTCTCGTGCCTATTACAGGGGCCTTCGATGCCTCCACGAACGACATCCAATTTGAGGGGGTCGGGGGACGGCAAAATTTGTTCGCACAAGAGCTCACCGAACACCTATTTGTCCCAGAAAAAACCAGAGTAACAATCACCGCGACAAGTGATTTAGAGCTGGGCATATGCTCGGCCCCAGGAGGATCTGGACTTCCTGCACGTCGAATTGGCCGATCGGATCAAGCCCAAAGCACGCGCGGTCAAGGCACCAACACTCGATACATCCACGACATCTTGCCGGAAACACAACCAGCAAATTCGCTCCTGGTGGTCGAAGTGTTCACACCCGCGGGGAACTGGTCTAGCTACCCACCGCACAAACATTGTATCGACAACATCCCTGAAGAGTCGGCGCTTGAAGAGACTTACTATCATCGTATCAATCCACCACAAGGTTTCGCGTTCCAACGTGTCTACACCGACGATCGGTCAATCGACGAAACAATGGCCGTGGAGGACGGTGATTGCGTGAAAGTACCCGAGGGATATCACCCGGTCGGCGCCCCTCACGGTTACGACAATTATTATCTTAACGTCATGGCGGGTCCCAAACGGGTATGGCACTTCAAAAATGATCCGGAGCATGAATGGATGATCAGGTAATTGTCAGCCACGCCGATTCCTTGAGCCATGCTGAAATCGAAACACAGCTCCAGGACGGCCCCGGTGTCTTAATAGTCCGAGGGGCGTATCAAGACAATTCCCTGCTGGATGTGGTTGCGGACCACTTCTACAAACGAATACAGAGAGAAGGCGGACACGCAGCCGATCATTTTGCTGCTGGCTCAAATCAACGACTCTGGAACTCCTTAAATAAGCTTGCTGAGGATGCGCCCCAGCTGTTCGCGGACTACTACGGTAATGAATGGCTACATGTTGTTAGCGAAGCCTGGCTAGGACCTCTTTACCAAATCACAGCACAGGTCAATGTGGTCGTCCCCGGCGGATCGCCTCAGACAGGGCACCGAGATTACCACCTTGGTTTTTACCCAGAATCCCTAGTCAGGAAGATGCCTGACCTAATTCGACAAGCCTCCACAAAGATGACGCTGCAGGGAGCGATCATCCACTGTGACGTACCCACCGAGATGGGGCCGACTAAACTTCTGCTTGGATCACAAAAAGATCCCGATGGGTACCTGACATACCGTCGGGCAGAGGAGCAGACTCGATTTGAGCGGGAGTGTAGTCAAATCCCATTCAAAAAAGGTGACTTGGTATTCTTTAATCCGAGCATATTCCACGCCGCCGGGGGAAATAACACTTCTGCGCCACGGCTGGTCAATTTACTGCAAGTTTCCACCGCACTCGCAAAGCCTATGGAGCACATTGACTTTGTCGGATTAGTGAAACATGTCTACCCACACTTATTAGACCAAACCGACGAGGCCCTGGTTGCGAGAGCAATTCGTGCTCTGGTTGATGCCTACCCGTTCCCGAGTAATCTTGATCGTGACCCGCCTAGTGACGACTGGCTTGGTGAACTCGAGACCAGCTGGCTGCTTGAAGCATGGAGGGTGAAAGAGGCGCCTGAGGTAGTAATCGCCGCCTATATTGAACGTCGAGAAAAACGTACCTACAACACACCTTAGAATCGTGGTTTTCTCTGCGGCCCATGCAGAGGCATGGTACTTTGAATGCACAGAACTAAACTATCGTCTAGGTTATCAACATGAGTGAAGTCAAAACGCGCCTTACATTTGCCAAGGTCATCGTTCAGGAAGCGGGAATGAGTGCGTTAAAAGAGTTTGCGCATTGGAAAGATCTTGTGATCACGGAGAAGGGCGCCCAAGACTTCGTCTCCGAGGTGGACAAGGCGACAGAACGGTTTCTGCGGTCGAAAATACAAGATCATTTTGCAGACGACGGAATCGTCGGTGAAGAATATGGACGTACAAATGATCCAGTAGAGTTTCAGTGGGTGCTCGATCCGATTGACGGAACGGCGAACTACATCTCTGGGGTACCCGCTTGGTGTATCGTCATCGCGCTCGTTAGAGATCAAGAAATAGTAGGCGGTGTTATCTATGACCCTAACCATAACGAATTGTTCTCGGCCGAGCTCGGTCATGGTGCATTCTTGAACGACCGTCGTCTCGGTTCCAAAAAAGAGTCCCGGCTAGACGATAGCACGGTCAGCCTGGGCTACTCAGGGCGGACCACAACCAAACCGGTGGTGGCAGTGATTAACGAGATCTTTAAACTCGGCGGAGTATTCAGTCGAAACGGATCAGGAGCTTTATCTCTGGCGCATGTCGCAGATCAAAGATACAGCGGCTATATTGAACACCATATGAACGCCTGGGATTGCCTCGCGGGACAGTTAATTGTTAAAGAGGCGGGCGGTTTGGTAGAGGACCAAAATGCGCAGGAAATGATTGACTACGGTGGTCGTGTTGTCGTTGGCTGGCCTGGGGTATTTGAGCCTCTGCTCAAAATGGCTGACCACTGTTTCGGCGATGATCATCTCGTCAGGACGGCACTAGGCAAGAGCCCCTCCCCTTGAACGTAATAGATACCTCACTACCCTCTGACTTGAGGGGTAGCGTGGCGTCCTCGATAGCAAATATCTCACCGAAGGTGCCCACAATTGTGTACTCATAGTGACTGCCCACGTAGGACACTTTCTTGACAGTTCCGGAGAGCGCGTCGGGATTGCTCTCCGAAGACAGCGCAATATTCCGCGGCCGCACCGCCAGACGAGCCTCTCTGTCCTCGGGTATGACATTCCCAACAGCAAACTGGTAATTATCGATCCGCACCGACGATTCACTTTCACCAAGCGAGAGAACATCACAATCTAAAATATTTGCCTCACCAATAAAGTCAGCAACAAACACAGAATTGGGCCGGTCGTACAAATCCACCGGTGTTCCAATCTGTGCAATCTTCGCCTTATCCATCACCACAATCTTGTCTGACACGGCCAGAGCCTCCTCCTGGTCATGCGTCACGTACACCACGGTTAGACCGAGACCGGTTTGCAGTTCCCGAATCTCCTCTCGGACCTGGCGACGTAGCTTCGCGTCGAGATTCGACAGTGGCTCATCGAATAACAAGACCTGTGGCTCGAGCACGATAGCCCTCGCCACAGCGACACGTTGCTGCTGGCCCCCAGAAAGCTCGGATGGGAGCCTCTTCTCAAATCCTTTTAGGCCCACCAGGTCCATGCCGGATGAGGTTCTCTCCGCGATCTCATCACGACCCATCCCCGAATTTACCAGCCCGTAAGCAATGTTTTCTTGCACCGACATATGCGGGAACAGCGCATAAGACTGGAAAACCATGGCGATATCTCTCTGGGTCGCCGGCAAGTCAGTGACGTCCTCCCCGCCCACGAAAATTTTTCCTGCGGTTGGTAGCTCGAGACCCGCAATCATCCTGAGGGTTGTCGTCTTTCCGCAGCCTGATGGCCCGAGGAGTGTCACCAGTGTCCCAGCCTCGACCGTGAGATCAATATCACCGACCGCGACCGCATCCTTCCCATAGATTTTTGAAACGCCTTCAAATCTTACATCTGCGGCATTCGTTTTAATCACTTGACTCATATCGATTCCAGTTCTGCGTGGCGTCGCCCGATCTTTGTTCGACCGACTAAGAATTGTAAAAGAAGGATCGCTAACAGCATCACAACGATCAGGGTCGTCGAATAAGCGATAGCGAGCCCATAATCGTTATTCTCAACGCGCCCAATGATATAGCTCGTGGCCATGTCGTATTCGGCAGACACCAAGAAGATTACCGCCGAAATCGCCGTCATTGCTCGCACGAAAGAATAAACCAGCGCCGCGACTGTCGCTGATTTCAAGAGCGGCATGATCACGTGCCGAAGCGTCGCCCATGTCGACGCCCCCAATGTCGCAGAGCTCTCATCCAGCGACTTATCTATCTGAGTCATCGACGCAATTCCAGCCCTGACACCCACCGGCATGTTCCGGAAAATAAAGCTGATCACCAAAATGAGCCCTGTGCCGGTAATCTCAATAGGGGGTACGTTAAAAGCAAGAATATAACTGACACCAATCACGGTACCCGGAATCGCAAAAGACAGCATGGTTCCAAACTCAAACGCATTTTGGCCGAAGAATTTCTGCCGGGTTAGCAAATAGGCCGTAAGAAGCCCGACAGCTGCCGTAAATGGAGCGGCAGTCACTGAAATCATCATCGTGGTCCAAAAACTATCCCACGCGGCGCCCGACCAAACTATACCGTCCTTCCAATCTAAACCAAAAGCTGTGATGTAGTGCTTAAACGTCAGCGTGTTATTAACTCCCCAAAGCTCTACAACCGACCCATACAAGATCATTCCGTAAACAACAAACGTGAAGACTGTCCATAGAGAAACGATTGAAATCGCTGGGATCGCGACCCGCTTAGGCAGCTGCGTAGGAATTCCCGAGTCGCCCTTG
Source organism: uncultured Gammaproteobacteria bacterium (assembly GCA_913042205.1). Lineage (GTDB taxonomy): Bacteria > Pseudomonadota > Gammaproteobacteria > Pseudomonadales > Litorivicinaceae > HIMB30. The sequence continues at coordinate 62,634 of CAJWIY010000002.1, read as the reverse complement.
CCTGTTACGGTGACGTAGCTCTTTTTTCCGAGCCAAAATCGCTGGAAATAGAAGGCCAACAAGGTGAAGCCAAGTAAGATCGTGGCGAGAATAGCCGCACCGCTCTGATCATACTGGGCACCAACAATCGCGAAGAAAATTTCTGTCGACAGCACATCCAGATTTCCGCCTAAAACCAGCGGATTACCAAAATCCGCCATACTCTCAATAAACCCGAGCAAGAATGCGTTAGCTAAGCCCGGCCTGATCAGCGGTAAGGTGACAGTTTTAAAGCTCGTCCATCGGTCCGCACGCAGCGTCTGGGCGGCCTCTTCGAGGCTCGGTGAGACACTCTCGACGACGCCAATCAGGACCAGGAAAGCGATCGGTGTGAAGGCCAGTGTTTGTGCAATCAATACACCCGTGAACCCATAAACCCATCGGGTGGGGTTTAATCCTAACCATTCAGCGACCGTCGTTGTAACGGTCCCGCTAAGTCCAAACAACAAAATGATCGCGAGCCCGATCACGAACGGTGGGGTGATGATTGGGACAACTGACAAAGCCCTAAGTATTTTATTAAAACGGAACCCAGTTCTGACAATTATGAGGGCAAAACACAGGCCAAGGACCGTGGTGATCACCCCAACAGAGACAGCCAATAAAAAGGAGTTAATCGCGACACCGCAGGGCCCGGCCCCAACCAAGCAATCCACTTGCCATAGTTTTTGCTCGACAAGTCTCTGGAAAAAAAGCAGAAGCGAGCCCCCACCGTCCTCGGTCCGAAAAGCCGACATCAACATGATAAAAATCGGGAAAAATACGAACACAGAGACAACCGCGGTCACCAAACCGATCGCCCCTGTGACGAACAGGTCTGCGCCCTTACGCGGCCTCGAGGCCAACCCATGACAAAAGATCATCAACGCCGAAACTGTAAATATCAGACCGCCGTAACCCATCCCATACTGACGCGCGTTCAGCGGTCCAAACAATTCACCCAACCAGTCGGTGGTCCACCCCCGTATCCCGATCGACAAACCCTGGGTAACCACCAAAATGACTGTCGAGAGCCCGGTGATCATCAGTAATCTCGAATAGCTCGGATTTGCCCGCGGTAGCCGGAGCGCAAAACCGCTCAAAAGGAAGGTCAAAAGGCTAGGCAGGATCCATAAAGAATCACCCTGCGATATCAGGAATAAGCCCGACGGGTTATCAGACGAAAATAGTGGAAAAGATATTACCCACCCCAGTGTCCAAAAATCCTCGAGTCCGTACCAAGGTAGGAGCAAGTAACCGGCGACCCCAACGAACAACCAAAGTCGCAAGTTGGAATCAATACCGGCTTTTTGTAAGTCGCGCTTCAACGCTAACTCAATAAACTAATTTATTGAGGTAATGTAGAAACGTCATCGTCCCATTTTTTGAGTAAGCGCTTGCGCTCGGCACTCGAACCGTACTTCTTGAAGTCATAATCAATAAGCTTGATTGATGCCAGATTTGGGGCCGAGGGACTGGTTTTAGCGCCCTTGTTCGAAGGGACCTGGAACGCCTTCACCTGCAGCGCGAGAGACTGCGCGTCTGCAGACAGTGCCCAATCATAGAACTTCTTCGCCGAGTCCATGTTACGGGCGCCGTCGATGATTGACATCGAACCAATCTCGTAACCGGTGCCCTCACACGGCGCGACCACCTTTATCGGGAAACCAGAGACGGCCTGCTTCACGGCGTCATGCATAAATACGATACCGACGGTTGATTCACCACGCGCGGACGCTTTGATTGGCGCCGAACCTGACTTGGTGTATTGGTTCACGTTCTTGTGGAGGCCCTTCATATAATCAAAGCCGCCACCTTCGCCAAAGAGCTGCATCATCGTCGCAAGGGTTGTGTACGCCGTCCCGGAAGAGTTTGGATTAGCGATCTGCACGTGGCCCTTGAATTCAGGCTTCAAGAGATCCTTCCAACAGCTAGGCGCAGGGAGGTTATTCTTCTTCAAAAGATCAGCGTTATAGCCATATCCAAGCGCGCCAGAGTAAATACCAATCGTCCGATCGCCTGCGCTGTTAGCCTGGCTGATGGCCCAGTCCTGTAACTCTCCCCTCATCGGAGATACGTACGGTGCGGTCAGCTTTTCTTCGGCCGCCTGCAGGTGCGGATCACCGGTACCGCCCCACCAAACGTCTCCCTTAGGATTAGCTGACTCCGCACGAATTTGCGCGAACGTTTCTCCAGATGACTTGCGCTGCATCTTGACGTTGATGCCAGTCTTTTCCTCGAAAGTCTTCGACATCAACTGACACCAGTCCTCTTGGGCAGAACAATATAAATTAAGCGTAGCCGCCTGGGCGGAATGAGCGAGAGCAGCGACTGACACTGCGAGTAACACTTTTTTCATTATTAAGTCCTTTTAATCTTTATTGTGGATTTCGTCATGGCAACGAAGCCGTAACATGTACCAGAAATATCCTTGGCTTGTCATCTTTCTGTAACATTACCGTGTTTTTATCAAGCCTCAGTCGTGATTCAAGGTTATCCATGAAACAACCAATCCGCAGAGTATTAGTTGTCGATGACGAGCCCGCCGTTCGTGGGATGCTGACAGTTACTCTTGAGATGGCTGGCTTTGAAGTTATTGAAGCAGAAAGTGCCTCATCCGCGTTAAACGAAATAGCGGACTCAATACCCGACCTCATGTTAATTGACTGGATGATGCCCCAAGTCTCCGGTCTGGAGCTGTGCCGGCGACTTCGCAGGAATCCAGACACTGCAGGCATTCCATTAATTCTGTTAACCGCACGGGAGGAAGAAAACGCAAAGATCACCGGCCTTGAAGTGGCTGATGACTACATTACCAAACCTTTCTCACCGCGTGAGCTTGTGGCTAGATTGAAAGCGATACTGCGCAGGACCACTCCGAAGGGAATCGAAGAATTAGTTGAGTTTGAAAATTTAGCGCTGGACCCAATTAGCCAAAAAGTGACCGCGTCCGGTAACTTGGTCGTGCTCAGCCCGATCGAATATCGGCTATTGCAAGTGTTCATGACAAATCCTGATCGAGCCTTCTCTAGAGCCCAACTGCTCGATCGTGTGTGGGGTGGTGATGTTTACGTTGAAGAGAGAACCGTAGATGTTCATATCCGGAGGTTGCGCAAGGCACTGGGCTCAAACCTCGAGAGTATGATCCAAACAGTCCGCGGTACCGGATATCGATTTAGTACCAAAACTCTGAATCCCGTCAGATAGAACGATCCCGAAAAAATAATTTGTCAAGAAAGTAAGTCTCTAGGTAATGAAATGATTTACATTTAACGCTTTCAAATTGGACGATTCTGCAAGTTCTAATGCGTAACGCCACCTCGACCACAATACTCGAGCTAACCTGGCTGGGGCTGCTCACGATCTTCTTAGGTGTCGTTTCTGGATACTTTGTCTTGTCCGCTCTATTTATTTCTAGTACCTACCTCGCAGTAACCCTGTGGAGAAGAAATAGTTTCTACCGCTGGCTGGAAAGCAACCAAAAAAACGAGTCCCTGATAACCTCCGATTTGTGGGTAGACATCGTACGGCGTGTTGAAATTGAACGGGATCAAGCTAAAAACGATAAAGCATCCGTCGCCAAAGAGTTCAACAATCTCAGACTTGCGCTTAGCAGTCTCAGGGTCGGCCTGATCCTCACCGACAAGACATGGAACCTCACCTGGTGGAATCAGATCGGCGGCGAATTACTCAATTTGAGGGAACCAGATGACATCAATAGCTATCTTTTTTCTCTTCTCAGATCACCGTCCTTGAAAGAGTACATCGACGAAAACGACTTCAGCGAACCACTGATTCTTGACAACTTCGCGACACAGCGAGCGGTGGTCGAGTTATATTTCGGGGATAGCCCGTCACACGGATACATAATACTCGTCAGAGATATCAGTCAGCTCAGGAAACTCAACGAAATGCGGTCGGACTTTATCGCAAACGTCTCGCATGAGCTAAAGACCCCGCTAACGGTCATCAATGGTTATCTAGAAACCTTGATAGATAATCAGATGGTGGAGGGTGCCGCGAAGAACGCGGTCGAAAGCGCGACATCTCAAGGTCGCAGGATGGATAACATCATCCAGGATCTCATAACGCTGGCCCGGCTTGAGACCTCGCCAAGTAAAGATGTCGAAGCGATCAATCTTTTTGAATTAATAGAACAAGTCCAGCAACAAATAAAATTGTTACAAGAAAATCAAAAAAAGAGTCAGACCATTATCAAGGTTTTGGTTGCCGAGAACTGGGTCCTCACGGGAAATAGAAATGAAATTTTCTCCCTCCTGTTCAACCTGCTGAGTAACTCCTTGCGGTACTGCCCCGATGGCTCGTTAGTCTCTGTGAGGCTCGAACAAAGCGACAGCAAGGTATTCATCTGTGTGGACGACGACGGTCCAGGAATACCAGAGCCCCATGTCAGTCGTGTAACCGAGCGATTTTACCGTGTCGATAAAAGCCACTCATCCAGTACAGGGGGTACAGGGTTAGGCTTGGCGATAGCCAAGCACATCATGGGAAGGCACTCGGGACGCCTACAAATAACCTCTGGGGAGGGAAAAGGTACCTGTGTTCGATGCTCATTCCCGAAAGAGAGGCTACAGCAGGTAGTTACGTGAAACTGTTTTCGTTAATGCTCGGATGGCGCACATCGACGCCCTGCACTAAATAAATTACGTATTCGGCAATGTTTGTAGCATGATCCCCAACACGCTCCAATGACCTAGCAATCCATACTATATTCAGGACGCTGCCAATATTTCTGGGGTCCTCAATCATAAAGGTCGCGAGTGATCTGAGCGCTGACTGATAAACCTTATCGACCTTGCGTTCACGTTCAAAAATATCTCTCGCGAGATCCAAATCGAGCCGTGCGAAGGCCGTCAAAGACTCCGACAACATTTTAGCGACCTGCTCAGCGATTCGCTGTATCTCGGTAATTCCGACGCCGTCAGCGCTATCGAATGACTCAAGGCTAAGCCTACCTACCTTTTCAAGTTCGTCGCCTATTCGCTCAAGGTCTCGGACGATCTTCGAAACAGCGAGCACAAGCCGCAAATCTGAGGCGATGGGCTGTCTCCGAATGATCAGAGACTCTACCTGATCGTCGAGATCGATCTCGGCGGCGTTAATCTTCTGCTCAATACTTTCGATATCGCTCAGTAGAGAAGAGTCCTGACTAGCAAAAAACTTGAGCGCAGACGCGAGCTGTTCTTCAACCAATCCACCCATTTCCAAGGTAGACCTCCGAAGCGCCTCCAACTCCTCGTTGAACTCGCTGGAGATGTGTCGATAGAAATCTTCGTTTAGGTCTTTCATCTAGCCAAACCGTCCGGTGATATAGTCTTGAGTTAATTCATGCAAAGGATTGGTAAACACATGCTTGGTGTCGCCTACCTCAATCAACTTCCCTAAATGAAAATAGGCGGTCCGGTCAGAGACGCGGGCAGCCTGCTGCATAGAGTGGGTAACGATTACTATCGTATATTGCTCCCGCAGCTCAGAAATCAATTCCTCTATTTTTGCAGTGGCGATCGGATCCAAGGCAGAACAAGGCTCGTCCATCAGAATAACCTCGGGGCTCACCGCAATCGCACGAGCGATACACAGACGCTGCTGTTGGCCGCCCGACAGGCCCGTTCCCGGCTGATCCAGACGATCTTTGACCTCCGCCCAAAGACCAGCCCGTTGGAGTGAGGTTTCTACAATCTGATCGAGCTCCACCTTTGTTGTCGCCAACCCGTGTATACGTGGCCCGTATGCGACATTGTCAAAGATTGATTTAGGGAACGGGTTTGGCTTCTGGAACACCATGCCAACCCTCGCCCGTAGCAAGACCACGTCTATCGAAGAGTCGTAGATGTTCTGGTCATCGATCATGATTTCACCAGACACACGACAGATATCTATCGTGTCGTTCATTCGATTTAGACACCGCAGGAACGTCGACTTACCGCAACCCGACGGGCCGATAAATGAGATGACCTGACCAGACGCTATATCAAGACTAATATTGTCGATCGCGTGCTTGTCACCATAAAAAACGTCAACGTTACGGGCCTTCATGCGGGGGTTGTCTGTATGGATTTGCCCAAGAGTGCTGTCTGGAACCGCCCGCGCCTCTAAGGTACTAGTTTTTTGGACCATTCGGCTACTCTCTGCTACCTGCATGACACTGTCCCGCTCACCAACGTCGCTCAAGTTTTTTACGAAGAAGAATCGCGGCGGCATTCATACTAATCAGAAATGCTAACAATACAATGATCGCCGCACTGGTTTTTTGAATAAACATACGTTCAGCGAAATCTGCCCACATAAAAATTTGCACCGGAAGAACGGTCCCAGGATCAGTGACGCCTGAGGGTACATCGACGATAAAGGCAACCATGCCAATCATCAAGAGAGGCGCCGTCTCACCCAAAGCTTGGGCCATCCCGATGATGGTACCGGTCAACATGCCCGGCATGGCGAGTGGTAAAACGTGGTGCGTTATGGTTTGCATTTTCGAGGCGCCGACACCCAGAGCGGCATCGCGAATGCTCGGTGGAACTGCCCGGATCGAGGCACGCGATGAGATTATGATGGTGGGTAACGTCATCAGTGCCAAGACTATCCCTCCCACTAATGGTATTGATCGCGGCATCCCAAATATCACGATAAATATCGCGAGGCCCATGATTCCGAAAACGACTGACGGCACCGCGGCAAGATTATTAATATTGATCTCTATGATTTCTGTGAAACGATTCTTTGGCGCCATTTCCTCGAGGTAGACAGCTGTAGCTACCCCCAAGGGGAACGCGATCACAATGCACACCAGCAACGTGAGTATTGATCCCACCAGCGCCCCGCGGATCCCGGCCATCTCGGCGTCTCTTGACGCTGAGCCAAAAAATAAATAATCACTGATCTCGTAGCTGATCCGACCCTCCGCCTGAAGTAGATCAATATATGAAATCATCTGATCACTGACCCGTCTGTCAGCCTCAGGGGTATCTCGTGAGATGAGGCCACGCAAGAATGTATCTACATCATCGTCGACAGCAAACTGAAGCGCTACCGTTGATCCCATCTGATCTGGATTATCCAGCACGTGCTGCATCAGTCGCTGGCCCGATCCCGATGAAATCAGCTTACGTGCCTGTCGTTTCGCCTTGCGCCCCGTGGGCCCCCCAAGAACCTCATAGAGCGCGTCCCTGACGACCCCGTCAAAGTCACCATCAGCGAGTGACTCGATGGTCCTTTGGCCTGACGGGTCAAGCCTCTCAGCGTCCAACTGAACATCAAGCGTGACGTAGTGCTGGAATAACCCGGGGATGCCCTTGCTTAAAATGCCAGCGAATAAAAGAACAAGGAATCCAAGGGCTACGGCGACCGCAAATTTCCCGAGAAACAGGAATCGCTTTTCTCTCCGTTTACGCAAGCTGATCGAATACGCAACTCGCTCGGCAGCCCGCTCGGGCGACAATCGAAAAGAACCCTGATCACTCATACTGCTCTCGATATTTTTTTACAATCTGAAGCGCGAAGTAGTTCAGGGCCAGCGTAGTCACGATCAACATCAGCGCTAACGCAAAAGCAGATAACGTCTTCGCCGACTCAAACTCTTGATCGCCAACCAAAATCGTCACAATCTGTGAGGTGACGGTCGTAACTGCGTCCAACGGATTGACAGACAAATTCGCAGCCAGCCCCGCAGCCATCACCACGATCATTGTCTCTCCGACCGCTCGGGACACCGCAAGGATCACCGCCGCAACGATCCCCGGGAGCGCAGCCGGCAGCACTACCTGCCTCACCGCCTCACTCTTTGTGGAGCCCAGACCAAAAGCTGCGTCGCGGAGGGCCTGAGGGACAGCGTTTATCACATCGTCTGACAGCGAGGAAATAAACGGAATTATCATGACACCCATCACGAGGCCCGCGGCCAAAGCAGACTCTGACGCCACCTCAAGACCGACAGATTCGCCGACAGATTTGACGACGGGGGCTACTGTCAGTGCAGCGAAAAAACCATACACGACGGTTGGCACGCCCGCGAGTATCTCTAGGAGCGGCTTCACGATGCCCCTCACCCTCGGGGTCGCGTACTCAGCCAGATAAATAGCGCTAAACAATCCCACAGGGACAGCTACCGCTAGCGCTATAAATGAAATCAAGAACGTCCCGACGAACATCGGGACCATCCCGTAGGTCGCCGTACCTCCACCAGAGCCGGCGCGCTCCGCGCCCTCGAACTGCGGGTTCCACTCCAGACCAAACAAGAAGTCTTGGGGGGGAATTAATTTGAAGAATCGAATCGACTCAAAAAGAACGGAGAGGACGATTCCTATGGTTGTAAATATTGCGACCGTGGAACTACCTATCAGCATCCATGTGAGGATTCTCTCAACATTATTCCTCGCACGAAATCCCAGACTTATTCTTTGGTAACCGAGTAAGCCCCCGGTCAGCGATGCGCCCAACACAAGAATATTTGCGACGACAATGGCATCTGACTCCCAACGAATCCAAGCCTCACCGGCCGACTGAACCCATGGCTCCACCTCGCCAAAGATGATCCCGTCGACGACATTAGAAATTTTTGCTAAAGCGATTGCCCGATCAACAGCGTCACCCCCTGCTACCTGCGGTGGGAAAAAATCACTGACCCAATGTTGAAAAAGCAGATCCTTGCCAAGGCCTATCACCAGCAAGACCAATAACGCGGGGATAGTCGAGGTAATTGCCACCCACAGCCCGTGATAGTGGGGCCTCGAGTGCAGTTTTATAGTGCTGGCGGAGTGATGAGCTGTGGCTGTTCTTTGTCCAAGAATAAAGAAAACGGCCCCAATGACCAGCACTGACAAAACCAGATTGACGAACGACAAGCGAGCTTTCCCTCAGATACGAAAAGACCGAACGGATTGTCCCGTTCGGCCTCCAACTTTTCAATAAACTTTGTTAATTACTTCAAATCTGCTGCAACCAAGACAGGTCGATTCTTCATCCGGTCAGCCATCTCATCGCGTTCCGCGTCAGGCATCGGTATCATACCAGCGTCGGCGAGTATTCCGTCGTCGCCCCAGTGCTTCGTCCACTCGGTCATGTAAGCCTCAATGCCAGGGACAACTCCGACGTGCTGGTGCTTCACATAGAAATACAACGCACGAGACGCTTTATATTTGCCAGCCGCAATCGCATCAAATGTCGGAACAACACCTGATAGCTCAGCACCTTGGAGTGTGTCAGAGTTCTGATCAAGGTAAGAGAATCCGAAAATGCCATATGCATTTGTATCTTCTTGGAGCTTTTGAACGATCAGGTTGTCTTGCTCACCCGCCTCAACATAGGCACCGTCCGTGCGCATTGCGCGACAGGTTTTGGCCTTCTTACCCGAAGCCTTCAATGCCGCTTTTGCATCAGCGTCTTTCTTACAGTACGCCTTTTCGTTCACGATTTCCGCGTAAGATGCCCGCGTTCCTGAGGTCGTTGGCGGCCCATAGACACGGATCGCGGCGTCGGGAAGCGATGGATCGATATCCGACCACTTCTTATATGGGTTTGGCACCATCTTACCGCCGATCGCAACTTCGGCCGTCAATGCCTTGCCAAGATTAGCCAGCGAGATTTTTAATGGTGTGCCATTCTTTGAGTTAGCGACAACGATTCCATCGTAGCCGACCTTAATCTCAGTGAGCTTCACACCGTTCTTTTCGCAATACTCAAGCTCAGCTGTCTTCATTCGTGAGGACGCGTTCCCGATATCGATAAACTCTGTTCCGATACCATCACAGACCCCCTTCTTACCGACCGAAGAACCGCCGGACTCCACCACTGGTGTTTTTTGATTCGCCCCACGGCCCAGCCTCTCGGCGACAATTGTTGCAAATGGCAAGACCGTAGAAGAACCAGCAATGCTGATATAATCACGAGCAACTGTTGGTGAGCTCAGGACAACCGCAAGAGCTGCGGCCGTTGCTATACGAACAAACATAAATACTCCACATAGATGATTAAGTAACCACAAACCCTGAAATGGGTTTCCCAAATTTCTAACGAGTGTTTTACAACTGTTTTGTTACGGTCTCGTTACAAGTACTGGTTAAGATAAAAAATTTTTAATTTGACAAGGCTCGCAGACCCCCGCTGGGTTAGTTGCATAAATTGAGTAGTCGTGCGGAAATTACATCATGCAACTTGTCTTCTCCAATGACCTCAACACCCTCGTCGAGACCGTGGCGAACGTCCTCTCGGCCGAGAGTTTTAGGTCACCGCTGGCGCCCGATTGGCTTGTTGTTCCTAACCAAGACACAGGCCGCTGGCTCCAAATCGAACTGACAGACCGCTTGGGAAGCCTCGCCAACACAGAGGTCACCACACTGTCTGAGTTCATGTGGAAGATCTCAGGCGCGCAACCCGACCGGCAGCTTGAGTCGGATTTGTATTGGGCCATCACCACTATTTGGCGGCAAAAACATCCCGACCTAGCCGAACCCGAGTATCTGCAACAAATCAGCACCCTATTCGAGGTATTCCAACGCTATCTCGCCGAGCGGCCTGACTGGTTGGTCGACCCCGAGAAGGCTACCTTGCCGATGCAACAGTCTGACGCCTGGCAGATCGAGCTCTGGCGACAAATCGAACCTCGACTCCCAACCGCTCCGCATCGAAAACTTACAGATGCACTCAAAGACCCGAACTCTGAACATCTCGACTCGATCGCACGCGTCATCATTTTTAATCCAGACCGCCTGTCGATCCTCGCACTCAACGCCCTGAAATCATGGACACAAAACACCCCATGCTTTTTGTGTATTCAGTCTCCGTCACCAGATCCGTGGTTCACGCAGGGGGCGCTCGAGCTACCTGAGACACACCCCGTGCTCGCGGATCTCTGCCGAGAAAAGGCCAAGGTCCTTTCAGTGCTCGGCGACGATGAACCGGTCGAGGGCTATGTTCAACACGCACCAAATAGCGCCCTTTCCGAACTCAAAACCCATCTCTTTCAGAACAAAAAGGCACCCATAACGATCGACCGGTCGGTGTCTTTGGTGAGCGCGACAAGCCCGACCCAAGAGGTGACGGAGTTAAAGCGGTGGCTCATCGACTGGTTAAACGCCGATCCAAACCGAGACCTCACTCGAGTGCATATCGTCACACCTAGCCCGGCGCTTTACGGGCCAATCGTACAACGGATTTTCCACGCATCCGATCTGTTACAGCGGCTCCCGACCTCGCCAGACCCCTTGATCATGAAGCCGGTTGAGGTGACAGCTATCGAACTCTTAGCCGAGATGTCTCGTACCGGCTTTAAGGCCGGCCCCGTCTACACATTTCTGTCAGATACCACTGTACGTGAGGTACTCCAGCTGAGTGACCAGCAACTCAGAAATATTGGAGACTGGGTTGTGCGGTCAGGCGCCAGACGGGGGCTATCAGGCCATAGACACACACTCCACGCCGCCAAGACACGCCTATTGAGGGGGCTGATGGCCGACCCTGATTCAGCTTTTCAGACCGACAGCACCCCAACAGAGTCGATCGAACAGACCCACGGGCTTGACCGACTTATCGGTGTGCTGTCTGCGATAGATCATGTCCTATCTTCCCCAGATATTGTGTCTCTTCAGACGGCGATCCGAGTCATCGAGCGCGCCGTCAACCGCCTCACATTGGGACAGATTCAGAGCCTCAATCTGACACCGTTCGTCTCACAGTTTGCAGAGACTGAGGTGAGTAAAGCGTCCGTGTTTCAGTGGATCCAACTGAACTATCAAACTGGGCTATCCCGACCCCTCGCGCTCAATGATCAGCTGTCGGTCACTGCGCCACAAACGATCCGCAGTATTTCGAGTGAGGTGGTCGCGATACTCGGGGCCAACCACGATACCTTCCCTCAAGACTCGTATGAGCATCCTTGGGATTTGATTGCCAAGAGTCCCCGTCCTGGTGACCTAATAGACTCCGAAAAAGAGCGTCAAGTACTCGCAGACATTGTCCTCAATACTGAAAATCAGTTGTGGATCAGTTGGATCGGAAAGCATCCCGTCTACCAAACTACAGAGTTCCCCGGCCCCGGAGTCGTCTCGTTGATCGACTGCTTCGAGGGACCCGACAACACGCCTCCATTCGTTGAATTACCGTCAGGTATCAGCCTCGACAGCGATACGGTCCCGGACCCTGTCCCGGAAATCGCCGGACAAGAGACTCAATGCGTGTGGACCGTCCAAGAATTCCTCGCGGTCGCAGCAGAGCCAGCTGTCGCCTTCCTGAAAGAAAAGGGTGCCCGAATTCATGTACCTGAGTTTCCGGAATTGAATATCGAACCCCTAACTATCGATGCCCTGAACGCGTTCAAAATGAGGCAGCGTTTTGTGGACCAATCCCTGACACAAGACACGCTAACCGATTTCCTCAGGTGCTATCCCGAGCTCCCGGGTGAGATCGACTTAAACGAGGCACTCGGAAAATACGCCCCCTCGCTGGTCGCGGAGGCACTTGAGTACGCGACCGAGCCAGTGGAGCCATCTATGATGACCCTGGGTGAGTTCACGCTACGGGTCGAGGGCCTCTCCACGATCGAGGCGCCCCGGGTAATCATCACATCCTCCGTCGATGGTGTGAGGGGTCTCCGTGCGCTTCTCGAGGGACTGGTACTCTTCGCTAGCGGGCCGACGGAGCGCAGCCTCCGTCTGGTGACCTTCAAGAATTGCGTCACACCATTCGGCCCAATCCCGGTCGATGAGGCACGACACCTTCTCAAGACCTGGCTGGAGGAAATCAGCGATCGCGAGACCCCATGCGCTCTGATTGGACCGCTGGCGATCAAGACAGCGAGGGCACTAGACAGGGACGACGAGACTAAACCTCGGATTCACTGGACTGATGAGGCACTTACGCATAGGCCCGATTACCAGCGGGTATTTCAGAATGACCCGGAGATTTCGGAGAAACACGTGGACCTCTCGAATCGCTTGGTCAAACCACTTGTTGGATACCTGGGGAGGTCCCGTGGAACGCTTTAAGCCAGAGTTGCTCCCGGGGTCTGGGCGACACCTAATCGAGGCGAGCGCAGGAACGGGAAAAACTCACGCCTTGATGTCGCTCATCACACGCGCCCTAGCCGTCGATGGCCACCAACCTGAGCACTGTCTGCTGATGACGTTCACAAGGGCATCGACGCGGGAGCTCAGGGCACGGGTCCGTGAACGACTGGTGGAAGAAATTGATCTCCTGACCCGCGGACGCTCAGAACTAACGGTAGCCTATCCAAATTTTTCAGGGGACCAAGGCATCGAACGACTCGGGCGAGCGCTCCGGCGACTTGATACCATCGAGATACAGACCATTCACGGTTTTGCGATCCGTCTGGTCAATGACTTGGGACCAAGCGTGGGTATCCCGAGCTTTCCTGTGGAAACCGACATCGGAGGTATTCGCCAAGAGGTAGCGATCGACTGTTACCGGAGGCTTGTCACGGAGCACGGGGCACACCATATCGGCTCACTCACGGGTGGGCTCACCGCATTTGTAGGCCACGCTAAGCTTGCGTGGAGGCCGATCGACGATATCAAGCCATCCTCAACACGGTGTCCTGATCTCGCGGTCATCGGGCCTGAATTTATCCAGAGAAGGAATGAGTTATTGTCGGATATCGAGTCACTCTTTGCCCTCAATGGGATGAATCGCAAATCACTCGAGACGCACACCAGGAACATAGAAAACGCGGACACCCGCCAGGACATTCCCAATGAAAGCGCAAAGTATTTTCTAGAACGAGAGGGGAAGTTTGGTGGGACCGTCTTCGATCATTGGGTGGAACTCATCAGACCGTCAGACGATGAAGTCAAATTCCGGGCCTATTGTCTCCACCAGTTACGTGAGCAACTCCGCCTCCGTTTAAACGAACTCGGAATCACCGACAATGACCAAGTTATTCGGGACGCGGCCGAGGTCGTCAGACGTCTTGGCAACGAGAGGCCGACACACACACTGATCCTGGTCGATGAGTTCCAGGATACCGATCGTCATCAGTGGGCGATTCTCGATCACTTATATCCCGACGAGCCCCAACGATTGATGGTCATGGTGGGGGACCCAAAACAAGCGATCTACCGATTCCGCGGCGCAGACACCGCGTTCTATCAACAAGTCCGAAACACCCTCCCAGACCAGTGCCTGTGGTATCTGGATACAGTCTACCGCTCTTCACAGACCATGATCGACGGACTCAATACCTTGTTCGATGATAACCACCCGGTAGGCGATGTGTTGCGGTACCAACCACTAGAAACCGGACGCCCTGAAGACATCCGACCGCTGACCATGAATGACGCGGAAGCTGCTGGTTTTCAGTGGATTGAATCGCTGTCACCCCAAAACGTCGTCCAACTCACGGCGTCGCTTTTAGCTGGCGGCCAGCAGGGCTCGTGCCGGATCGGCACGCGACCCATCACCGAGAAAGATATCTGCATCTTGGTCCAGAGCCGTGCCACGGCGCAGAAGATTAAACGACTCGGTGGACAGTTTGGTCTCGCGTTTCACTACCAAAATAAGGCCAGTATTTTTAGTCGGCGGATCGCCCGGGAGGTAGTGCTTGTCCTCGAGGCGATTGCCAACGCCGATGATCTCTCGAGAGTGACGTCTGCCGCCTCGACTACCCTCATGGGTTTTGACCTTTCGGCACCCGGACAACTGAGCGAACGGGCACGATTCATCGAGTTACAGACCCAGCTATTCAACGCACGCGATCTTTGGAAATCGGATGGGCCGGCGGCGGCCATCACGTCCTTATTTGAGGCTTGGTCGACGGCCCGGAGAATCTCTCATACCCTCCAAGGGCTAGAGGACTGGAGTGTCCTGAATCAGTGTCTGGAAATCTTTGGCGAGGACGCGAAGGGGTTATCACCCCTCGAGGCAGTGATCTGGTGGACACAGCAGGCAGCCTCAAGCAAAGAGGCGGACGACCGCACGAGCCAACGACCACCAACCGACTCAGGGGTTGTCACAATTAATACCATCCACGGCTCCAAGGGCCTGGAGTATGGTGTGGTCATCCTGGCAGACGAAATCACGGGCAAAGCACCCCCGAAGAACACTTGGGGGCTTGACTACTGCGATCACAATGGATCAACGATCGACCTGACAAAGAACGCCCTCAAACTAGCACTCCAAGACCAGGAAGAGGACCTTAACCGACTGCTCTACGTGGCACTCACCCGCGCAAAATACGGAGTCTTTCTCGGGGTCCCAGAGTCCGACAGTGCCCTGAGTCGATTACTCAACGACCGTGACATCAGTGGTCTGGGCGATGGTCACCAGGTGGTTGAGGCTCCAAAGATTGATGACCCCGTCGAACAATTCACAGTACCGACCGTCCAGGGCCCGGTTTTGAAACAACCAAACATTCCGTCATGGTTTTTCAGGAGCTTCTCGGGACTGATCAGGCACGAGGGAAGCCATGAATTGATGCCCGGGGCGGGCGACGAAGAGGATTCCAACGTTGAAACCAACCTCAACGAGAAATGGCACATGGTTCCCGGAGGGACAGGGACTGGTAACTTTATCCACGCCATCCTAGAGTGGCACGCAGATGGTGTCAGAGATGCTCTGGCGGTGGGGCGCTTCATCAAGACCAACTGGCCGACCCATCTCGATCCAACCCACGAACCTGTCGTGGTTGATTGGGTGCACCAGATTCTCTCCACGGAGCTTACCCCAAGTTCAGTGCTCGGCTCCCTGAGCCCGAAAAAGAAGAGGCCCGAGCCAAAGTTTGAGCTGCCCTTGAAGCCACGATTACGGCTCAGCGACTTGTTTGACGCGTGTGGTGCCTTTTCCTGGTGTAGACCGTTAACACCACCAATTGACCAGACAATAACAGGGCACTTGATTGGGTTCATCGACCTGGTTTATGAGGCCGATGGACGGTTCCACATCGTGGACTACAAAACCAATCACCTCGGTCCGCGTGACCAAGCGTACACTGATGAGCACATCGAGCACGCCATGGGGAACGCGTTTTATCCAATCCAAGCCGCCATCTACGCCCTCGCGTTACACCGCTGGCTCAAAAGCCGACTCAAGGACTACGACCCAGATCGGCATTTGGGTGAGGTCATTTATCTATTTTGCCGTGGGATCCACGCGCCCAACCGCGGCATATGGAGGCGACCGATTGAAGCAAATGGTGTATTGGCCCTCGAGGAGTGCTGCCTATGCACCCAATGACATCGGCAGACGTCCTGAAGCTGATTGAATCAGAGGGACTACCTCAGAGCCTACATACGTCGGTAACACAACTCTTCGAGGCAATTCATCAAGGACATACCGCACACCCCCTGTCTGACGAGGACGGCGATCTTTGGGCGCAGACCCTTACCCAATCCGAGCTTGATTCGCTGTTCGCCCTCAATCACGGCGCACTGCAAATTCATCGCCACTTTGCGCAGGAATCTCGTGTTGCCGCCGCGCTCAAAAAACGGTCGGCGCACCCTAGGCTTACGACAACCATTGACCCAGGGCAGTTGATGCCCCACGCCGACGCATCACAACAGCGCGCGATCATCGGTGCGGCAAGCCAACGTTTAGCGGTCGTGACGGGCGGTCCGGGTACGGGTAAGACAACAACCGCGGCCGCGATCGTCGCGGCCAAGCTTTCTCTATTCGCTGGACAGCCGACTGTATCTCTGGTCGCCCCGACAGGAAAAGCCGCGGTCCGGCTAACCGAGTCGTTTCAAGCGGCCATTACAAAAACGCCGATCGCTGGGCTCCAACCATCGATTGCCACGACGATCCATCGTCAGCTGAAAGATCTTCGTTCAGCCGACATCGTGCTTATCGACGAGGCGTCGATGGTCTCACTCGATTTATTTGATCAGCTACTTAAATCACTGGCCGAAGACACACACCTAATACTGATGGGGGACCCCAACCAACTGGCGAGCGTTGAGGCCGGGAGTATCCTCAAAGTAATCACCGAATCAGCCGCGTTAGAGAACAACTGCTTCCAACTCAATCAACGCCACCGAATCAAGGGCCAAGAGGCGCTGGCACAACTCCAAGACCTCTGTCTGTCTGGTGATTCCCGGGGCTTCATCCAAGGCCTGAGGGATCTGGAAATCTCTTGGGAGTCTAGCCAACAATCAGACAGCCTAGAAATAAAGCTGCTCGAGGGGTATCGACCCTATTTCGAAGATCTGCGAAAAGGTACTGTCCCTAGCTCGGTCAACTTCCAATGCCTGACCGCGATCAGCGAAGGTGTTGGAGGCCGGCGGTTTATTAACCAACTGGCGCAAGCCGAAACACAACGTCTCGGGCTCAATGGCTTCGGGGAGCGATTATTAGTCACCGCAAACCAACCGGGTATCGGGGTGTTTAATGGTGACACTGGTGTAGTCATTGATCCTTATCACTCACCAAACCCCCGCGTTCAGTTTGAAAACATCGACCAACCGCTTCTAAAGAACCAGCTGGGTGCCGTCGAATCCGCGTGGGCGATCAGCATCCATCGCTCCCAGGGCTCAGAATACAGCTCAATACTCATTTGCCTGCCCGAACCGGCCACCTCACGGTCGCGGTTCAGACCAAGCCGGGAGCTTCTCTACACAGCACTCACCCGAGCCAAAGAAAGAGTGCAGCTATTTGCAACCGAATCGATGATTGATCAGGCGGTCTCAAGGACAACCCACCGACTGACATGCCTAGACCACTTCTTGAACGCCTCCTGACCATGTAGACTCGGTGCCATTCAGGGTAACAACTAAGGATGTTTCGTGGAGCTTGATGAACAGGATCCAAATCCAGAGGGCGAATTAATTCTAAGGGTCATTGCGCATCCCCGATTCACCAACGCTCTCGGCGACATCTATGCCGGCTGGCTATTGGACCAAATGGACCAGGCAGCGGCTCAGATTGCTATGAAAGCGAGCGGCGGCCGCTGCGCGACCGTCTCGTTAGATAACGTTGATTTTGTCGCACCAGTGCCTGTTGGATCCGAGGTGTCGATTTATGGGGAGCTGGAGGACATCGGCCGGTCGTCAATGCAAATCCGAATCGAGGTGTGGATCACAGAGCAAGGTTCTGAGAGCTACAAATCGACAGAAACCCGGTTTGTATTTGTGGCGATTGATTCTAACGGCAGAATCCGGCAGGTCCCCGGCAATCTCTAACCCAGCGGCACGAGCTTCGCATACTGAAGTACGAGCCACTTTTTTGACTCATCATCAAAACGAACCTGTACCTTCATTTGAGGACCGGAGCCCTCGAACGCAAGGACTGTTCCCTCACCAAATAGCCCGTGATCCACGCGAGAACCAATACCAAGCCCGCTGGCTTCACCGAACGCATCGTCGAATTCTTGGAATCTTGGGTGCCGATGGGGCCTATCGACAGGTCTCGCACCAAACGACGATGAGTTAAAGGGACGGCTTACCTGGGACTCTAGTCTCACCTCTTCAATGCATTCCTGCGGGATTTCGCGGATGAATCGACTGAGCAAACCGAAGTGGTCCCTGCCGTTCAGCCGCCGCGACTCTGCGTAGGTCACGACTAAGTGCTGCATCGCTCGCGTTATGCCAACATAAGCCAAACGTCGCTCTTCCTCGAGGCCACCCGCTGAATCCAGACTCATCACGTGCGGAAACAATTCCTCCTCGGCACCCACCAGAAATACGCGGGGGAACTCCAATCCTTTAGCTGCATGCAACGTCATTAACTGAACCGCGTCCGCGTCCGGATCCGCCTGTGTCTCACCAGCATCGAGGCTCGCTTGAGATAAGAACTGAAGCAGGATAGAGGTTTCTTGATCTTCTGGCTCAAAGGCCCGACACGCACTCACTAGCTCGTTTAAGTTGTCTACCCTTGCTTGACCGCGCTCACCCTTCTCTGAGCCGTGATAAGCCAGTAGACCGGTCGCTTCAATCACGTCTCGTGCAAGATCGGAGAGTTCGAGATCAACGGCCTTACGATCCAGATCATTAATTAAATCAATAAAACCAGCAACGGCACTCTTTGCCCGGCCACTGAGCCCATCACTGCGGGACAACTGCAATGCGCTATCCCACAAGCCCCTGCCCTCGTCACGCGCAGTTTCTCGGATTTGTTCGACAGTCCGCTCACCAATACCCCGCGGCGGTACATTTATGACGCGCTCGAATGCCGTATCGTCGAATCGATTTTGAATTAATCTCAGGTACATCAGCGCATTTTTAATTTCGAGACGTTCGTAGAATCGTTGCCCACCATAAATCCGATAAGGAACGCCAGCGCGTAACAAGGCGTCCTCGAGGACACGCGACTGGGCATTGGATCGATACAAAATTGCTAACTCACCATTCAAACCGCCTTGCTCGACATGCTGGCTGATTCGGTTCGCCACGAACCGCGCCTCGTCTTGCTCATTAAAAGCAGCATATAACTGGATCGGGGAACCAGCTCCTTGGTCGGTCCATAACTCCTTGCCAAGCCGGCCAGTATTGTTAGAAATGACCGCGTTCGCGGCTTTCAAGATGACATCAGTGGACCGATAGTTTTGCTCTAGACGAATCGTAGTGACCGGAGCGAAATCAGACTCATACCGGTGAATGTTTTCAATGCGCGCGCCACGCCACGCGTAAATAGATTGATCATCATCGCCAACGGCCGTGACATGAGTATCAGCACCTGCAAGCAAACGGATCCAGGCATATTGGATGGTATTAGTATCCTGAAATTCATCTATCAATAAATGCTTGAAACGGTCTTGATAATGCCTTAAAAGCTCCGATTTGTTACGAAATGTCTCGAATGTCCGCAACAGTAGTTCACCAAAATCGACCAGATTTTGTGTCTTGCATCGGGCATCGTAGTCTGCGTAGAGTCGGATCAGTGTATCGTTGTAGTAGTCTCGCCCTGTCTGAAGATGTTGCGGTCTTTGGCCCTCGTCCTTGCATCCATTGATAAACCCGGCAACCACGCGAGGCTTGAACTTTGCATCATCGAGTTGTAGATCGGCCACAATTCGTTTAATCATCCGCTGCTGATCATCAGAATCAAGAATCAGAAACTGTTCACCTAAACCCGCGTCGCGCCAATGTGCTCTTAAAAATCGGTGCGCTAATCCATGAAAGGTACCAACCCACATGGCGTGCAACGAGCGACCAACCGCCGCCTCCAGTCGCTCACGCATCTCACGGGCAGCTTTATTAGTAAACGTTACCGCCATTAGGGCGTGGGGAGACAAGTCTTGGTCACGCATGAGAAAGGCCATCCGTTCAACAAGTACGCGAGTCTTGCCCGAGCCTGCGCCCGCGATAATCAAGAGGTTCGGGTCAGAAGACGTAACAGCCTGCTGCTGGGGAGAATTTAATTGCATGGGGCAAGTGTACCTATTTTAATTCCTTTGCGTGTGAGGTTGTGTATCCAGCGTCAAGACTCAATCCCGTCATGAACTGAGATTATCGTTAGATAGATAAAATTTATCGAAATTATTTAAAAATACACTTGGAATTAAATTACACCCGTCCCCATACTCACTTTCGTCACCGAATAACCGGTGCCGCATTAATTCGAAAACGCATGACTCTTTAAAGGAGAAAATACATGCAATTAAAAGGCACAAAAACCGAAGAAAGCCTGAAGGCGGCTTTCGCTGGAGAATCCAAAGCTAACCGTAGATACCTATACTTCGCGAATATGGCGGACATCGAAGGCGCTCCTGAGGTCGCGAATGTGTTCCGCAACACGGCCGAAGGTGAGACTGGTCACGCACACGGCCACATGGAATATCTTATCGCGGGCGGCTCGGGTGATCCTGAAACCGGTCTTGCAGCTGGCAATGTCGCTGAAGCACTGGAGTCCGCAATTGCAGGCGAAACGCACGAGTACACAGACATGTACCCGGGTATGGCAAAAGCAGCTCGCGAAGAAGGCTTTGATGAAATAGCCGACTGGTTCGAAACACTAGCGAAAGCTGAGCGCAGTCACGCCAATAAATTCCAGAAAACCCTGGATGCTTACAAAGAAGAAGCCTAAAACGCGCGAAAACCAGGTTTTTTCCTGGTTTTCATCCCCCAACGGAGAAAATAATGGCGACTGAGACAAAGCGCGAAGGGAACTTGGAGGCCCCGACGCGGCATCCGATCGATTGGAAAAATCCTGAGTATTACGACGAAGAGAAGCTAAACCGTGAGCTTGAACGGGTATTTGACATCTGCCATGGTTGTCGTCGCTGCTTGAGTCTATGTAACTCATTCCCGACGTTGTTCGATTTGATCGACGACAGCGAAACAATGGAAGTAGACGGGGTTGCGAAAGAGGATTACCTCAAGGTCGTGGACGAGTGCTACCTTTGTGATATGTGCTACATGGCGAAGTGCCCGTACGTCCCGCCGCACCCATTCAACGTCGATTTCCCCCACCTAATGTTGCAGGCAAAGGCTATCAAACATCGGAAAGTGGGAATTTCAGCCCGAGACAAGATCCTGTCAGACACTGACGGACTTGGTAAACTTGCGGGGATTCCCGTCGTCACCGAAACAGTTAATGCTGTAAGTCAATGGAAGCCTGTTCGTAAAGCGGTACAGAAAACGCTGGGCGTCCACGAGAAAGCGTGGCTCCCCGAGTTCGCCCCGAAAAAACTGCGCCAAATCATCAAGAAGGAAAAAGCCCTTACGGTTAGGGATGGAGAACGGACTCCAGGCAAAGTCGCCATCTTTGCAACTTGTTACATCAATTATAACGAGCCGGGTATTGGCACAGACCTAGTAAAGGTCTTGGAACACAATGAAATCTCGTGGGTCATCGCCGAAAAAGAAGTCTGCTGCGGGATGCCAAAACTCGAACAAGGTGACCTAGAGGCAGTAGAACGACTGAAGCGCATCAACATTCCAGTCTTAGCAAAACTTGCTCGCGAAGGGTACGCAATTCTCGCAGGCGTCCCCTCATGCACATTGATGTTCAAACAAGAGCTTCCCTTGATGTTCCCAGAGGACCAAGACGTGCAAGCCGTCAAGGCAGCGTTCTGGGACCCGTTCGACTACTTCATGGCGCGCGTGAAGGATGGGCTTATGAACACCGACTTCAAGACAGGCCTCGGCTCAGTCTCGTATCAGGCACCTTGCCATGGACGCGTTCAAAACATCGGTAAGAAAACAGAAGAGTTCCTAAAATCGATCCCCAACACACATGTCAAAACCACCGAACGATGCTCTGGACACGCTGGGACTTATGGCGTGAAAAAGGAGTTCCACGAGACCTCCATGAAGATCGGCCGCCCCGTGTTCAGGACGATGAATGAGCAAAGCCCGGACTATATTTCAAGCGACTGCCCACTTGGCGGCCACCACATCGCCCAAGGTATTCGTGAAAACCACGGTAACGAACCATCTCTAGCGCATCCTTTATCACTGGTAGCTAGAGCATATGGATTGAACGAGGAATAAACATGACTAAGATTGCACGCAACACCCTGCTGTCTCTAGAAGAATACGCTAAACAACGTCCACAAATACGTGTCGAAGCGATGCGACTAAAGCGGATCCGTAGTGTCTATATCGGACCTAATATGACGCTACAGTTTGAAAATGAAGCGACAATTCGATACCAGATTCAAGAAATGCTGCGCATTGAAAAAACCTTTGACGAGGCCGGTATCGTAGACGAGCTCGACGCCTACAATCCACTTATCCCTGACGGCAATAACCTAAAATGCACGCAGATGATCGAGTTCCCAGATGAAGACGAGCGGAAGGTTAGGCTCTCGGAGTTGGTCGACATCGAAAACCGGACATATGTTCAGATACAGGGATCTGACCGGGTCTATGCGATCGCTGATGAGGATCTTGAACGCGCAAATACGGAAAAAACCAGCTCCGTTCATTTCTCAAGGTTCGAATTCACAGCCGAAATGGTCACGGCTATAAAGAATGGCGCGGCTATCGCGATGGGGTCAGACCACCCGAACTATAATTACCGCGTCGACGAGATCGATCCTGAAACCCAAGGCTCTCTTATAAAAGACTTCTTCTAGCCACCAGCCCGCCGATCTGAAAGCCTACTTTGAATCGTAGGCTTTTTTTATGTTTAGAAAAGAGTACTATCTGCACGTTACGAATTAGGAGACAGGTATGAATAAGAAAATAATAGGAGGCATCGTAGTCGTCCTAATAGCGATCGCATACTTTGTATTGCAGGCACCACAAGAAGAGACAGCAGATAAAACAACCAACGAAGTCAAACTTGCAGTTGTTCTAGGTTTCACGGGACCAGCAGAGTCGCTCGCCGAGTCAATGGCACGTGGCGCCGAACTTGCTATGAAAGAAGTGTCTGCCTCGCAACTGCTATTGGGCGGATCTTCGGTTAGCAACGTGAGAGCTGATTCAACATGTGTTGATGCATCAGCAGCCGCAGCCGCCGCAGAACGCGTAATCTCTGCGGACAAAGTCGATGCAATCATCGGTGCTTTGTGTTCTGGTGCGACCATTTCAATTCTGCAAAACGTGGCAATGCCAAAAGGCGTGATGATGTTCTCACCGTCGGCAACGTCACCTGCGCTATCAACTCTAGAAGACAATGACCTGTTCTTCCGTACGTCTCCCTCAGACGCGCGTCAAGGTCAAGTGATCGCGGAGCTACTCCAAGAGAAGGGCATCAAATCGATAGCGATGACATATACCAACAACGATTATGGGAAAGGCCTCGCAGATGCTATCCAATCGAACTACGAAGCAGCCGGCGGCAAAGTCACAATCAACGCGGCCCATGAGGACGGCAAAGGAGACTACAGCGCAGAAGTTGCCGCTTTATCTCAAGCGGGAGGTGAGATCCTAATGGTCGTAGGATATCTCGATCAAGGCGGCAAAGGAATAATCCAGTCTTCGTTAGACGCTGGCGCGTTCAGCAATTTCTTCCTACCAGATGCAATGATTGGTGAGAGCCTCGTCAAAGCCATCGGCCCTGATCTTGACGGTTCTATCGGTACCGTGCCAGGAACCGATTCCAAAGGCGCTGAGATCTATGCTGAGCTGGCCACGAAAGATGGTTTCACAGCAGGCCCCTACTCTCCAGAGGCCTACGATGCAGCAGCGCTCACATTGCTAGCTATGCAGGCCGCTAATTCAGCCGACAGTAACGCAGCAAAGGCAAAGGTTTTTGAAGTGGCAAACGCCCCTGGCACAAAGATCCTCCCGGGAGAACTCGCAAAAGGTCTTCAGATCCTGAAAGATGGTGGTGATATCGACTACGTAGGAGCCACGGCTGTTGAATTAATCGGCGCAGGCGAATCTGCAGGTAGTTATCGTGAGATCCTCGTAAAAGACGGCAAGAATACGACGGTACGCTATCGCTGATCCATTGCTATAAAAGCGGCGCAGAGGTGAGCTCTGAGCCGCTTTTTTGTAATCCTTGCCCATGATCGTCGTCGAAAATCTACACAAGCACTTTGGCGGTGTTCGTGCCGTCAACGGAGCTAGTCTATCAATACAGCCGAACACGATCACGGGACTAATCGGTCCCAATGGCGCCGGAAAAACGACTTTATTCAACGTAATCGCAGGCCTTTACCAACCGACGTCCGGTAAGGTTACATTGGATGGTCAAGACATTACCGGCCTGAAGCCTCATGAACTATTTCACAAGGGTGTGTTACGGACCTTCCAACTCGCCCATGAGTTCGCCACCCTGACCGTTCGCGACAATCTGATGATGGTTCCTCCCAATCAGGCTGGGGAGAGTCTGCTACGTACCTGGTTTAACCCCAGCCTTGTTATAGCGCATGAGGAAGAGGTCCGCGCCAAGGCCGAGGAAGTCATCCACTTCCTTGAAATCGAACAGGTCGCTGACGAGTTTGCAGGCAATCTCTCCGGTGGACAAAAAAAACTTCTAGAGCTTGGGCGTACCATGATGGTCGACGCAAAGATTGTTTTTCTTGACGAGGTGGGAGCCGGGGTTAACCGAACGCTCCTTCACAAAATCGGTGATGCCATTATCAAGCTGAACCAAGAACGTAACTACACGTTCTGTCTGATAGAACACGATATGGAGTTCGTCGCACGTTTATGTGATCCCGTTATCTGCATGGCGGAGGGTTCTGTCCTTGCAGAGGGTAACATTGATGATGTCAAGAATAACGAGCAAGTGATCGAGGCTTATCTCGGCACTGGGCAGAGACACAAGAAATAGCATGAGCTTCTTACTGGGCGAACATATGACCGGCGGATATGGAGCAACAGACATCCTTCATGACTGCTCTATTGGTGTGGAAAAAGGTGAAATCGCAGTCATCGTCGGCCCAAACGGTGCCGGAAAGTCAACCGCCATGAAAGCGGTGTTCGGAATGTTGCCCCTGAGACAGGGGCGCATTCTATTTAATGATCAGGACATCACTCACTTGAAGCCCGAAGAACGAGTGCTACGCGGCATGGGCTTTGTTCCGCAAAATCAAAACGTCTTCACGTCTATGACCGTCGAAGAAAATCTCGAGATGGGAGCGTTTATTCGAACCGAGCCGATTGCTGATTCTATAGCTCAGGTTTATGACCTTTTCCCGATACTGAAAGATAAAAGAAGACAGCCAGCCGGCGAGCTATCGGGCGGGCAACGCCAACAAGTAGCTGTGGGTCGTGCCCTAATGACACACCCACAAGTTCTGATTCTGGATGAGCCCACCGCAGGCGTTTCTCCAATCGTAATGGATGAATTGTTCGATCGAATCATTGAAATTGCCCGACTACGTGTTGCTATTTTAATGGTTGAGCAAAATGCCAAGCAGGCCCTCGAAATCGCCGACAAAGGATATGTTTTGGTTCAGGGGCACAACAGGTTTACTGATTCTGGCGAAGCGTTACTTGCGAACCCAGAAGTACGCAGAGCATTCTTGGGAGGTTAAGTGACAGACATCTTAAATGCCCTAACATTGCTCGCAAATTTCCTGATCATCCCAGGATTGACCTATGGCTCCCAGCTCGCGCTTGGAGCCCTCGGCGTCACCTTGGTTTACGGCGTACTCCGCTTCTCGAACTTTGCACAAGGCGAAACAATGGCGTTCGGTGCAATGATCACTATCCTTGTGACTTGGGGACTGCAATCTATCGGGGTAAGCATCAAACCGCTACCGACAGCGCTGATAGCTATTCCGATCGGGATCACAGTAACAGCCATACTAACCCTCGCCATAGACAAGGTTGTCTATCGCTATCACCGTGAGCGTAGAGCTAATCCCGTAATTTTCCTTATAGTCTCGATCGGCGTGATGTTTTTTATGGGTGGTCTTATCCGCTTCATCATCGGCCCTGGTGACCAAATCTTTTTTGACGGGACCCGCTTTATACTCAAGGCTCAGGAATTCAAAGAAATGACGGGTCTCAACGAAGGTCTGTCACTGAAGATGACGCAGGCAGTTACGATTGCGATAGCTCTCATCATCGTCACCGCCATGTTCTGGTTCTTAAATCACACTCGTACCGGCAAATCCATGCGAGCGTACTCAGATAATGAAGATCTCGCGCTATTGTCTGGCATCGATCCAGATCGCGTGGTCATGGTCACCTGGATAATAGTAGCAGCCCTCGCAACCGTCGGGGGCACGCTTTACGGCTTGGACAAATCATTCAAACCCTTTGTCTACATGCAGCTATTGCTTCCGATATTCGCGTCAGCAATTGTCGGAGGGGTTGGTAATCCCGTAGGCGCGATCGCTGGTGGATACGTTATTGCCTTTAGCGAATTGATATTAACCTTTGCCTACAAAAAAGTCTTATTGTATCTGGGGCCAGACAATCTAGAACTTGACTCACTTATTCAGTTTCTGGGGACAGACTATAAGATCGCGGTATCGTTCATCATCTTGGTCATCGTATTGGTCATTAAACCGACCGGCCTGTTTAGCGGGAAGACGATCTAATGGCAGCATTCTATCATCAATACCGTAATCAAATCTTATTCAGCGTGATGGCTGGGCTTCTGTTAGCGGTCGCAGTTATACAAGGTTTATCGGTATCTTTGACCATTCTAAATCTCTGTTTAATCAGCGCCATCATGTCACTGGGCGTCAATATTCAGTGGGGCTACGCAGGACTGTTTAACGTCGGCGTGATGGGTTTTGCTGCGCTTGGCGGGCTTGCAGGGGTATTGATCTCGATGCCACCAGTTTCAGAGGCCTGGCAGGCCGGTGGATTGGGCATCGTACTCGGACTGATAATCACCACAGGCACGATCGCGGCCAGTCTATATACGTGGTCGCGAGTCAAGTATTCAAAGAGGCAACGCTATTGGGCCATTGCTGGCATCGTCATCTTGGGATATGCGCTCTTAAGAGTTTTCTTTGATCCAAGTGTTACTGCGATCGAGGCCATCAACCCGTCGGTTACCGGATACCTGGGCGGCCTTGGGCTACCGATCTTAATCGCCTGGCCTGTTGGCGCTCTGTTTGCGGCAGGAGTTGCCTTTGTCATCGGAAAGATCGCGCTAGGTCTTCGCTCTGACTATTTAGCAATCGCTACCCTCGGAATCAGCGAGATCATTATTTTCTGCATCAAGAATGAAGAGTGGCTCACTCGCGGGGTCAAGAATGTGAACGGTCTACCGCGGCCAGTTCCATATGAAATCGAACTTCAACAGGCACAGTGGTTCCAAGAGTGGGCTCTTGATTTTGGTATGCCCGTGGACGACGCGTCGGCTATATTCGTCAAAATCTGCTACGCGTTGCTGTTTATTGTAGTCATCGCTGTCCTACTTTGGCTGTCCGAAACTGCCCTAAAGTCACCATGGGGGCGGATGATGCGGGCAATCAGAGACAATGAAACGGCAGCCGCCGCGATGGGTAAAGATGTAACTTGGCAACATCTACGCGTTTTTACTCTGGGCTCAGCGGTAATAGGTTTGGCAGGCGCGATGCTAACTACTCTCGATGGTCAATTCACTCCTGTTGGGTACAACCCGCTTCGATTCACCTTTCTTATTTGGGTGATGGTCATAATTGGCGGCTCTGGAAACAATTGGGGTGCGGTAATCGGTGGTTTCTTTATCTGGTTTTTTTGGATCGAGGCAGAACCTATCGGTTTATGGCTGATAGAAACTTTAACTTCAGGCATGGCTCGAGAGAGTGCGGTACGCGCGCACTTGCTAGAGGGTGCTGCTCACATGCGCTTAATGACCGTTGGAATTATTCTACTTGTCGCCCTCCGTTACGCCCCCGAGGGCCTGATCCCAGAGAAAAAACGCCAATAGCTCAGGGGCTGTCATGGGCCGTCTGATCCACTACGAGGTGTAAACCACGCCCGCTGAATAAAGCTCCCGAATCTGGCTATCCGAATATCCGAGCTCGAGAAGAACCTCGGTGGTGTGTTGCCCGTGCACCGGCGGGGGTCTTGAGTCGATCGACTCAGCGCCATGAAACTTCACAGCCATTCCAAGACCCTTGATAGCACCTAGCCGCTCATGCTCTGTCTCAACAATCATATCGCGGGCCAGTGCCTGCGGGTGTTCAAGCATCTCACCGATGGAAAGAATAGGGCCGGCAGGTACACCAGCCACATCCAACTCATCAAGCCAAACATCCGACGTCTTTTTCCTGAAGTATCCGTTTAGCACATCCACCAGGTCATCGAGGTGCGCCATCCGGTTTGCGTTGTTTGTAAACCTAGGATCATCATTCAACTCGGGCGCATGAATCACATCCAACAGCCGTAACCAGTTTCTCTGGTTCGCGGCACCGATATTGATGTAACCATCAGCAGTCGCAAATGCCTGATATGGCGCATTCAGAGGATGCGCCGATCCAAGCGCTTTGGGTGATTCCCCGGTCGCCAACGCGATGGCTGATTGCCAATAAGTATGCGTGATCCCGGCTTCAAATAAAGAGGTGTCAACACGCGTGCCGAGCCCCGTTTTTTGCTTTCCAGCATAAGCAGCCGCAGCCGCCATAGCCGCCAAGATGCCTGCTGTTATATCTGTCACCGGGGCACCTACCTTGACCGGGGCATCATCTTGGCCAGGTCCCGTGATACTCATCAACCCACTTGCGCCCTGAGCAACCAGATCGAAGCCCGCTCGCTCACAATAGGGCCCTGTTCGGCCGTATCCGGAAATTTCAACATAGATAAGACCCGGATTAATCGACTTCAAATCCTCAAAAGATAAGCCAAGTCGTTTCATCGTGTCATGACGAAAATTCTCAATAACGCAATCAGCATGCTTCAAAAGGTCAGCGAGAACTTCCTTTCCTTTCTCTGATTTTAAGTCGAGCGCTACCCCGCGTTTGTTACGGTTCATCATCAAAAAAGCAGCAGACTCATTATTAACCTTTGGGGGGACCATACGCCTTGAATCGTCACCACCATCGAGCTTTTCAACTTTTATAACATCCGCGCCCATGTCCGCGAGCATCATTCCGCATAAGGGGCCAGCCATGATGTGAGCAAGCTCTACCACTCGCATCCCAGATAACGGGCGTGGTTGCTCACTCACTGTCCACTCCAGGTCGGTTTCCGTTTCGCAAAAAATGCGTCAACGCCCTCAGAAAAGTCGTCACTAAGGTAGCACCGCTGAATCAAATCACTGTCTGCTGGAACCGGCCGTTCCTCGAGTCGCGCAAGACCATCTCGAGTCGCAGAAATCGTGAGCGGTGCTAACGTTGTCATGTGAACGGCCAAGTCTCGTGCCCTCTGATCACATAAGGCAGCGCTCTCCAAAACCTCACTTACAAATCCTGAGGTCGTCAACGATTCCACTTCCAAGAATTCAGCAGTTAGCATTAGATAGCGTGTCCGAGACTCACCCAATAAGTGCACGAGACGGTTAAGATTTGCGACCGACAAACAATTGCCAAGCGTCCGAGCGATGGGCATACCAAAACGCGTATCCGGTGTTGCCAGTCGGATATCTGCCGCCGCTGCAATTGCTGCACCACCGCCGGCGACAATCCCGTGAAGCGACGCAATAACCGGGACTGATGACCTCTGAACAGCATCTATGACGCGACCAATCAACGCCTCATAATTAATCGCATCCTGGGCTGATTGGAAGTCTTTGAAATTTGATATGTCAGTTCCTGACGCGAATGCTTTTTCGCCCTCTGCGGTCATAACAATCACCCCCGCTTCACCAGGGTGTTCACACAAATCTTCGATTGCCTGATACATCTCAAAGGTGAGCGAGTTCCTTGAATCGGGCCTCATCAGGCGATATTCAGCGATACCGCCTTTATGAGTAATCGTGAAGTCAGGCACAGTTATGACCTATAAATCGCATCGACCAAGTACATCGGGACGTCAGGCACGTATGTACACAACATCAACACAGCAAATAAAACCGCGATGAAATAGATGTTGATTTTCGACACATCCCAAATATTCGCGCGCGCGACCGCACAGGAGGTAATCAAAACACTAGCTACTGGCGGAGTCTGCTGACCTAACGCTAAATTCAACGTGACTACCAAGCCAAAATGAATCGGATCAATACCAGCCGCTTGGATTAGAGGGATCACAATTGGAACTACAAGAATGATCGCGGCCGCGGAGTGAAGGAAAAAACCAATCACCAAAAAAAACACATTCAAGATTGCTAGGATAACCCATTGGTTATTTGTGATGTCTAGGATCCAGCGCGCGAAATCCTGAGGAATCTGAGCCCTTGTTAAAAAACCGCCCATAACCACCGAGGCTGCGACCAATAACATCACCACCGCCGTCTGAACCCCTCCATCGATCATAGCCCTCTTGAGGTGGCCAAAATCCATATTTGAGTACCACGCACTAACCACCAAAGCCGCAAGTACAGCGAGGCCAGCGGCTTCAGTGGCGGTGACGAAGCCACCGAAGATACCGCCCAAAATGATGACCGGTAATGTAAACGCAGGGAGCGCCTCAATCAGTGTGCGCCACAAACGACGGGCATTAAAAGCCTCTTCCCGGGGCAAGTTGTAACGACGGGCGAAGTAATAGGCCATCCCCATCAATCCAAACGCGCCAAGTAATCCGGGAATAATCCCCGCCACAAATAACTGCTCTACCGAGGTACCGGCTGAGGTGGCATATAAGATCATTGGAATGGATGGTGGAATAATTATAGCGAGTGATGCAGACGAGGATGTAACCGCCGCAGCTAGCGGACCGGAGTAACCACGCTTTTTCATTTGAGGAATCAGGACCGAACCCAACGCAGCTACATCAGCCACAGCGGAGCCCGAAATCTCAGCAAAAAACAAGCTCACCCCAATATTCACCATTGCGAGCCCGCCACGCACAAATCCAATGATTGCGTTCACAAAATTAATGAGCTTATCGGTAATACCGCCGGCGTTCATGATAGCGCCAGCCAGAACAAACATTGGGATCGCGATTAATGAGAATTTTGTCGAGCCGTCATACATGTCAAGTGCAAGGGTGACAACACTGTCCACCCCTTCAGTGACTATGAGCCCAAAAATTGCCGCAACCGCAAGCCCCACCGCTATCGGGACATTCAAACAAATAAGGGCAACCAAGATCACAAACATCACGAAAACTATCATGACTTGGTCCCCGCTTTAGCGAGCTCAGTTTCGACCTCTTCCTCAATTTCAGCGTGCTCCAAAGAGATCCCAGCACAACATTTCTCAAAATAATTTGGAAAACTCAACGCCTCACACAAAACAAATAAAGAGGCCCCTATCGGAATAACAGACTGAGTAAGCTGGACAGGGATCCAGGTGAGCGACACAAGATACTCACCTTCGAGAACCACAAGCACCTGATAACCCGTATAAGCGAGCAACAAGAAAAATCCGATCACAATAGTCTCGGCGAAAATGACCGCATAAGCTCTCACAGGCATGGATATTTTCAGCAAAACAGTATCAAACCCAATATGCCGACGGTGCAGAGCCGCATAGGCACCGCCATAGTAGGTTAACCACGATAGCTGGATGGCTGCGATTTCGTCATACCATGATACCGAATTCCCGGTTATTCGAGCGACTACTGCGAATATTACAACTGCTGTAAGTGCAATCATCTGGAATAAGATGAACCATACAAGTAACTGATCCATGGCTCGGGCAAGACGATTCACAATAGTCTCCTAGATTAAATCGGCGGCCTGAGTAGGCCGCCACTGAACGATAAACGAAAGTTAGTTCGAAAGGCTCTGAACTGTTTTGACCAGCTCTGCGCCGCCTTTGACGGACGAAGAAAACTCGTCATAAACCGCCTTAGAGGCCTTAACAAATGCCGCATTGTCAGCATTATTCACCTGAACCCCTGCGGCTTTAATCACATCCAAAAGCTCAACCTCAAGTGACGCCGCCTTGCGATAAACAAGAGTTTGAGTTGACGAACCACAGTCTGTCAGCACTTTCTTCACGTCTGCTGGGTGCTTGTCAAAATGCTTTTTAGAGGAGAGCACATAAGCAGGCGTGTAAACGTGTCCAGTAATCGAGAGATATTTTTGTACCTCTTGGAATTTCGCTGAAGCGATCTGTGCGTAGGGATTCTCCTGGCCATCGATAACGCCCGTTTTTAGCGCCGTGAACACATCAGAAAAAGCCATTGGGGTAGGATTTGCCCCATATAGCTTGAACATCTTAACTCGCCACGCGCCCTTCGGCGTTCTAAGCTTCACCCCTTCGAGGTCGGCAGGGACGTTAATCGGACGAGTGTTGTTGGTGATATGACGGAATCCGTTCTCAAAATACCCAACGATATGGTAACCCTTTGCCTGTGCCGCCGCCTGAAATGTGTCCCCCAGCTTCTCCTGCACACGCTTCATATGGTCACGATTCTTGATAATGTATGGCATCTCAAACACACCAAATTCATCGGCTACCGACGACATCACGGACGAGGGAAGTGCGAAATCGACCTGACCCAGTTTTAACTTCTGCAACAGCTCCTTATCTTTACCGAGCTGCGAAGAGCCAAAGGTTTGTACTTCGATCTTGCCACTGGATTCATCGCTGACGCACTGCGCGTATGCATTCACGCTTGCCTCGAACAATGAACCCGGTTTGCCAACATGCCCGAACTTGAGTGTGACGTCCGCAGCGAATGATGGTGCTGCAACGACAGCTGTGAGGACAGCAACAGAGGCTGCCAATTGTATTTTTTTCATATCTTTCTCCGGTTTATTTCTTTTCTCTGGAGTTAGTTTCACCGCGCAAGGGACCGCATTGCGGCCTCCACCCCTCCTGACTGGTGCGGCACGCCAGCCAAGCCCAAGCCCATCTCGACGCCACAAATGACGCCCATAAGCATGAGTTCATTGATATCACCTAAGTGTCCGATGCGGAAGGCCTTTCCTTTAATCTTTCCTAAACCGGTACCCAGAGACATATTAAAATGTTCCAAAATAACTTGGCGCACGTAGTCTGCGTCATACCCATCAGGCATCATTATTCCCGTCAAGGCGTTCGAATGCTCTCGCGGATTCAGACAGATCGTCTCAAGCTCCCAAGCATCAACCGCCGCGCGACAGGAATCAGCGAGCCTCTTATGTCTTGAAAATACATTGTCTAAACCTTCCTCCTCCAGCATCGCGATAGCTTCTTTTAGGCCGTAAAACAAAGTCGTTGCCGGCGTGTACGGAAAATAACCACTTGAGTTTGCGGTCAGCATATCCTGCCAATCCCAGTACGAACGCTTGGATCCGCCTTTTTTTGACGTCTCTATCGCCCGATCTGATAGAGCGTTAAATCCAAGGCCAGGAGGCATCATTAAACCTTTCTGAGAGCCAGAAACAGTCACATCTGCGCCCCAAAGGTCGTGTTCATAATCAACTGACGCCAAACCCGATATGCTATCGACGAGAAGCAACGCAGGATGACCTACAGAATCTATCGCCTCTCGCACCGCCCGGATATCGGAAGTAATTCCGCAGCTTGTCTCGTGGTGCACGCAGCATACTGCCTTTATAGAGCTACCAGTATCATTGCGGAGTCGTTGTTCAATTCGATTAGCATCGACCCCACTGCGCCAGTCGCCACCCAAAAACTCGGTCTCAATACCAAGTCGATCCGCCATCTGTTTCCAAAGATTAGCGAACTGGCCTGTTTCATAAAATAGAACCTGATCACCCGCGGTCAGTACATTCAACAGGCACGCCTCCCAGGCGCCCGTTCCCGAGCTGGGATAGATGATGACCGGGCTGTTTGTTTTGAAAATGCGCTGCATACCGCTTAATACTGATAACCCAAGGTCCCCAAAATCGGGGCCACGATGGTCAATGACAGGCGCGTCGATAGCCCGTGATATGCGATCTGGAACTGGACTCGGTCCCGGAATCTGTAGAAAGTGTCTTCCCGCCCTGTAGGCCATGGATGGGTCCTTATTGTTATCTTGTCATTTGAAGACGCAGGCTTAAGTTGCAAGCGTACCCCAATACCGAATAATATGCATATCGTATTTTGTATGCAAAATAAAAGCTGAACAGAAATGAGATGAATGACCTATCCTCGCCCCATATGATCGCACGAGACCAGGCATCCAGAGCTCGCGAAGTAGATTTGAGCGAAGCGATTCGGTTGGAACAACGATTAAAAAAAGATACTCAATGCGAAATTCTTTTTTCGCTGTTCGATCGTGGCCGCTATGCCACTGACGCCAGCCACTACCAAATTTTCCCTATTGGTGTTGTTGTTCCCAGAACGCGGGATGACCTTAAAGCCCTTGTTCACATTGCATCAGAGTTTGACGTTTGCCTGACCGGCCGTGGTGGTGGCACAAGCCAAAACGGGCAAACCATCAATCGGTCGCTAGTGATCGACGACTCAAAATATCTCAACCGGTTGGTTGAAGTCGATTCGGAGAAACAGACCTGTGTCGTTGAGCCCGGAATAGTGCTTGACCACCTGAATTCCAAGATAAAACACACAGGGCTTTGGTACCCCGTCGATGTCTCGACCTCCAGCAGAGCGACACTGGGTGGAATGGCCGGCAATAATAGCTGTGGGTCGCGAAGTATTCGTTATGGAACTATGCGTGATAACGTTCGGGTCGTGCAAGCCTTACTTGCCGATGGCAACACGGTAAGCTGGCGAACGCTCTCAAAACAAGAGCAAAGTCTAACGGCTGCAGATCTTAGAACTCGCAACGACCTCCTCGGCAAGCTTCTTTACCTTGGGGCGGCCAAAAAACCACTAATTGAGTCGCGGCTGCCACAACTGATGCGCCGTGTCGGTGGTTACAATGTTGATGCTCTTATCCCGAACGGGAATGG
The DNA here is from genome assembly GCA_913042205.1 of uncultured Gammaproteobacteria bacterium. Lineage (GTDB taxonomy): Bacteria > Pseudomonadota > Gammaproteobacteria > Pseudomonadales > Litorivicinaceae > HIMB30. The sequence continues at coordinate 27,477 of CAJWIY010000002.1, read as the reverse complement.
TGGCTCCGGATGCTGGCCTGGGACGCGCAGCAATCCCAGTCATCTATTCGTGGGTAGCGAGGGCACTCTTGGTCTGTTTGAAGAAATTGAATTAAGCCTTTCACCTATCCCAAAAAATAAAACGCTAGGGATATGTCACTTTAAAACTTTCTATAGCGCAATGGACGCGGCACAGCACCTCGTGACGCTCGGACCATCGGCGGTTGAACTGGTGGACAACACGATGATTCAGCTGTCGCGCAACATTCCGATGTTCGCCAAAACGGTAGATTTGTTCGTGAAGGGGAACCCCGACGCTCTTCTGCTCGTAGAGTTTGCAGAAGAAGACCAAAAGGAAAACATCCGACGACTGGATCAACTTGAGCAGCTCATGGCCGATTTGGGGGAACCAGACTCTGTTGTGAGAGCTGAGGACCCGAACTTTCAAAAACAAATTTGGGAGGTAAGGAAGCAGGGTCTTAATATCATGATGTCTATGCGGGGAGACGCAAAACCTATTTCGATAGTCGAGGATTGTGCAGTCGAGTTAAAGGATCTGGCTGAATACACGAGAAGGTTGACAGAAGTTTTTGAAAAACACGGGACCAGTGGTTGTTGGTATGCACACGCCTCTGTTGGCACACTGCACGTTCGCCCGGTCCTAAATCTAAAAAAAGATTTAGGCGCTAAAGCGCTTAGAGCCGTTGCCGAAGAAGCATTTGAGATGGTTCGTGAATACAAAGGGTCCCATTCTGGCGAGCATGGCGACGGTATTGCGCGATCGGAATTCCACGAAGACATGTTTGGGTCCGAAATGATCGCACTCTTTAAGGAAGTAAAAACGCTACTCGATCCAGAGGGTCTGTTCAATCCCAATAAAATTGTGGATCCACCACGCCATGACGATCGAACACTATTCCGCTTTAGTCCCACCTATGAGGAAAACATCACCGTCCATGGATCCTTCGAAACCGGCTTTAACTGGTCAGAATGGGGTGGATTTAGTGGTGCAGTCGAGATGTGTAACAACAACGGAGCCTGCAGAAAGACAGATTCTGGTGTTATGTGCCCCTCATACCGGGTCACCAAAAACGAAAAAGATCTGGTCAGAGGTCGTGCGAATACGCTCCGGCTTGCGTTATCCGGGCAATTGGGTTCCGATGCGTTGACCGCCAATGAAATGCTCGAGACTATGAGACTCTGTGTTGGTTGTAAGGCATGTCAAAACGAATGCCCAACAAGTGTTGATATGGCAAAGATGAAATCGGAGGTACTGTATCAACGCATACAGCGTTTTGGCAGTAGTCTTCGAGACAAACTGATAGCGTACCTGCCACACTACGCGCCTTGGTTGAGGAAAGCGCCTTGGATAGGCAATCTGCGAGACCAGATACCGGGCCTGCCGTGGCTCAGCGAAAAAATTATCGGGCTGTCCAAGGATAGAAAACTCCCCAGATGGGATAGTGCGTATCAAGAACCGCCAAACGAGGCTTCCACGAATCGACCGGCAGTCATTCTGTTCGGAGACACCTTTAATCGCTCATTCGAGACAAAAAATCTTTACGCGGCTCGCAAAGTACTGGAAGCCATGGGCTATCAGGTAATCGAGCCAAAACCAGACAAGCGGCCGGTGTGTTGCGGTCGCACATTTCTGGCTTCGGGCATGATTGACCGAGCAAAGAAGGAAGCTACTCGTTTTGTAGTGACACTTGAGCCATATGTTCGTCAAGGAATACCTATCGTTGGTTTAGAACCCTCCTGTCTTTTAACCCTCCGTGACGAGTTCAGAGTCCTACTCGATGCAGTTACCGCAGACTTTATCGCAAAACATGCATTTCTTTTCGAAGAGTTTATCGAGAACGAACTTGCCGCCGGACGCGCAAAGCTAAGTTTAAGTACCGCTAAATGCTCAGAGGTATTAGTTCACGGTCACTGTCATCAGAAAGCCGCACGGGTGATGCGTCCGGTCGAGGTTCTGCTTAAGCGTATACCTGGGCTTGATGTGACTATGATCAATTCGTCCTGTTGTGGGATGGCCGGGCACTTTGGTTACCAGAAAGAGACTTTTAGCGAATCCATTGCAATGGCCGAGCTCGATTTAGCTCCCGCCATCAGAAATGCGAGTGAAAGCACGCGTATCATCGCCGACGGGACGAGCTGCAGGCACCAAATAGCAGACACAACGTCCCGAAAGGCCGAGCACGTCGCTATAATCCTAGCGGAGCATTTGAGGGAGTGATCTAAATTTGAGTAGCAACGTCATTGTCCGGGCACCGCTCCACGTTCAAGTTGCTGAACGGCTTCGGGTTGCGATCGATTCGGGCGAACTTGCGCCCGGGGCGCGCCTCAATGAAGTTGAACTGTGTAACGATATGGGGGTGAGCCGTACACCGCTCCGCGAGGCTATTCGATCGCTAGCGACAGAGGGGCTGGTAGAGCTACAACCGAACCGCGGAGCTATCGTGAGTGTGATTAGTCGTGAAGACGTTACAGAGATCTTGCCGATTATGGCATCACTCGAGGGTTTGGGAGGTCGTCTGGCTGCTGTAAATATGGAGCGAGAAAAAATCCTACAAGTTCGAAACATTCATAATCAAATGATTGGTCACTACAGAAACGGGGCAGTTGACGATTATTTTGAGACTAATCGCCTTATTCATGAATTAATCACAGAAGGAAGCGGAAACCAGACTCTTGTCGACACAATTAACAATCTATCAGCGAAGGTTCGGCGAGCTCGATTCAGCGCTCATATGACCGCGGAAAGTTGGGCTAAGGCTGTTGCGGAACATGAGGAAATGATCGATGCGCTCGAGTCTCGCGATTCCGATCGTCTGGAGGCGGTGCTAATTCAACACATCGAAACCAAGCGCACTACAATCATAGGGGCGCTCAGGAACGCAGGTTAGTGCGACCCCATGATGTGGACCTTTACCTCCCGCTTGGACCCTGTCTGTCGGTGTTCTAACAAAAAAATACCCTGCCATTCACCAAGAACGAGGCGGCCATTTATTATGCTCATCGTGATATGAGTCTGAGTAATCGCGGTCCTCAAATGGGCCGGCATATCATCCATTCCCTCAATATCGTGCTCGTAGAGTCCTGATTGCATCGGAGCCACCCTGGAAAGAAACTTAATGAGGTCCCGTTGTACCTCAGGAGACGCGTTTTCCTGAATGAGGATGGATGCGGATGTGTGTACGCAAGATAGGTGGCAGAAGCCATTTACGATTCCGCTTTCTGCCACATGTATTTCAATCTCGCGAGTGATATTTGTTGACGACAAACCGTCTGTGACAATCGATTGTCCAGAGAAATATTGCTCCATGTAACCTCCAGCGTTCTTCAGAATTTTTCAACATTTAGCGGTTTGACACGGACATAAACACTATATATTGTGGTTCGTGTAGTTTGAGGCTTTGGAGAACTAGATCCATGCTTCCATCATTACTTGCCCTTATAACCGGTCTTGGGATCGGACTTTTCGCGCCGCAGCAGCAGCTGACAATTTTTATCGCGGTCGCCATACCATGCTTATATTGGCTCGCCCGAGCCATAAGTACACGACTCTCAGCATCAAGTCAGATCGATTCTGCCACTCTACCGGCCACCATTTTCAAGAGTGAGTATGAGGACGTTGAATTCATTGATGACCAGAAAAGAATGCGAAAACAAAAGACATTTTCTACGGCGGTTAGTTACATCACCGGGGTGGGAGTCGGGTTATTAGTGCCGCCCCTACTCACTATGACTTAGAGGGGCCGAGGGATTGGCTGGAAATGGTCCTATTTCCTCAACTTCCTTACATTTTTTTAGAGGGACCTCCTCGAATGTTACCCACCACTTGAAAGGATCATCCCCCAGACTCATCCCGTATTCACTCACGGCCTTCATCGCCGAAAATCGTTTCTTATCTGACACAGCCATTTCCATAATGCTAGACCACGTGAATGCCCTAATTTCGGAGGGGTCATAGATGTATCGAGTTTTAGGAACATCCGGGCTGCCAATCGCATACGAGAAGGGCTGCTCTGTAAACCACACATAACGACCACGCGCTTTATATTCTTTTTTGCAGCTTCGCCATTGATAGCTTAGTTCAGACGAACGGGGTTGCCCCAGATGAAGCCCAGCATCAATAAAATACTCGAGGCGGCATCCCTCGAGACCTATGAAACCTGAGGACTCGATTTCCTTCCTAATTGGCGCATGGGAATAGTGAAAGATCATGCAGAAATTAAATTTCCTGCTTCAATTTATTTATCTCGGTCTCAAGGCACCGAATGTCTCGCTCACATTCCTGTATACGGAGCTTCGCAAGTTGCTTCCGCTGTTCCTTCCCAATTGAAGTAAGATTGTAGGTTTGACCACGCTTACCTTTTGATGTTGTGACAACATTGGTTTCCAGAATCCCTTCCCCAACCAAAGCTCGGATCGTTTGATTGGCGGTTCCCAAACTCACGTCAACGCGCTCAGCTAACTCGCGTTGCGAGATTTCTTCGGCTTTTTCAATGACGCGTAACAGATTCAAGGCGCGCTCAGTTGACAAACTCATCGATGTACCTCGTGTTTTCATGACGGTCAGTAAATTATCAAGCGTATCCGCCACCCTATTTGAATTGGCTCGGAGTTTTAACTATCTAGTTCGAAGGATACGCGATCACGATACAAAACTCACCATTCCCCCAATTCCTCGTATGCACACCGATATAAAAATTCTTATGGATCGTTACATAGGCCAAAGTTCTTGGTTCTAATCCTAATTGCACCATCGTCTGACTTCATCTCTGTAATCGGGAAAATATCTCGAAATTACGTTGATATCGAATGATGACAGAATGGACGTATTTGGTTCTCTATCGAGCAAAAAATTGAAGGAAAACTCCAACAACTGCGTCTTCGTCACCTTTTTATCAGTTAGATCGTTAAGGCTTTGATCAGAAATTGTCACCGTGTGAGCAGTTGTCGAAATTTCTGCAACCGTCACCTCAAAGACATCGTCGCTTAATTTCTTGATTGCAATAGACAATTCAAAAATTCACCTCAAAGACAATTGACAATGTCAAAAACACATCCTCACAGGAACGCCTACCTATTCATTTCATAATTATATTATCAATTACTTATTCTACAGTCGCAGTCGAAAGTCCTCTCATGAAATTCCAAACTTCTCTCGTTAACTTCAACACACCTATAACGAAATCAAAAAAAATATTTGTTGATATTACATATAAATACATAAAAAATGTATTTATATGAGAAACAAACTTATCACCAATCCTTTAAAAAAACGTCGAGTGATGTTGGGGCTAACCCAAGGACAAGTTTCGTCTCAACTTGGGATTACACAGTCACAATATTCAAGGCTAGAAAAGTCAGAAAGCGACCCAACCAAATATCTGGTTCGACTCTCTCAAATTTTTGGGTGTGATCCCAATGAACTATTTGGAAAAACCATTCTCAGGGAGGCTGAAGAGGATTTCCTTAATGTCACCGAACAACACGGTATCGGAATGATTCATCACCAGGAAAACCCAGGAGAGGTCTTTATTGACATGTATGGTTGGTACGACACTAAAAGTGTTAAAGATCTTCTAGAGGGGTTCTCTCTTCCAGTTCAACCATCTTCAGAAAAAGGGAAAACCCCTGTCAAACCAATAATCAAACTTAAGCCGATACGAAAGGATGGACCTCATGAAGACTGAAACACATCCATTTGATGGAGTCGGTGACAACTCTGTTTTTCAAACAAAATTGGATCTGCGTGAGGAAACTCTAAAAAAGGGTCTGCTTGCACTCCGCCGCAAACAAAAAAATTATTGATACCAACCACATCAAATAAAAATGAATCTTAGATCAACGAGAAATGTTGGTATCGATAGGAAATGGGACGACTTCTGATGAGTCGATCAGTCCCAGATCTAATCCGACACGATAGAAACTGGATACTGAATACTCGCTCAACACACTACTGGTGTGCGCAACGGTTAACTCACCGGAGATCTTCTTACAAGCAACTTTGTTAATTTCCTGAAGCAATGCGAAATTCCGATAGTAATCAGGAAGTTTATCCTTTCCTTCTGCAAGTCGTTTCGCAGTCTTAGTCTGCAAATACTCATCAACGACTTTCGTAATCGCTGACACAATGTGCTGGTCTTCTCGATGTAATCGATCCTTTAAAGCCGAGAAAGAAATCTCATGCGAGACCCTATATCGATCAGCGTTTGGTGCATGATATGAAGCAATTGAAGGATCGAGGTAAACAAGAATCCGAGGAACACTAAGACGGTCACTCATTATGCGTGTGATTGCAGAAATACCTCTCTCTTCGAGAGGATCGCCCTGCGTCACAAGAATCAGAGGTTTTCGTGGTGGGGTTATTTCCCAATGCTTTCTAAGTTGTTTGTGAATTGTTGAGGCAATCATTACAGGATCTCTGGTGTCGTATCCACCCATCCCCTCAATTACAAGAGGATGATGCTCTGATAGTTTTTGAATACCCTCCTGTGACCTTTCTTGACTCAAATCGTTATCTCTTCACTTTTCCAAGTATCATCAGATTTCATTTTAATTGGTATGTGGTTTTGACTCCTAGAATAGAAACCTTTTGATTTGATTTCTTGATTGTAGTTCTCATAGTAGCGTTACCTTTTTTGAGGCAAAGGACTTGTCTCTTGTAGCATCGCAAAGTCTGGATGGTGAGTGATTTGGTATACACATCAACTTTGAGACCCAATGTAACGTTAAATTCAAAGTTTTTTATGTAATCAAATTCACTCGACTGTAACTGACTTCGCCAAGTTACGCGGCTGATCCACATCGGTACCGCGCAGCACAGCGATGTGGTACGCCAGCATCTGTAGGGGTACGGCAAAAACAATTGGCGCAATTAGAGGATCCGTTTCAGGAATCACACATTCTGTGACCTCCCCAGCAGATTCTGTAGCCACAATAAAGTCGGCAAAGACAAAGAGCTGTCCACCACGAGCCTTTACCTCCGAAAGATTAGAACGAAGCTTTTCAACTAGCTCATCATTCGGAGCAACCGCAACGATGGGCATGTCCTCATCCACTAAGGCTAACGGTCCATGCTTCAGTTCACCTGCCGGATAAGCCTCTGCGTGGATATATGAGAGCTCCTTAAGTTTCAGGGCGCCCTCCATAGCGATAGGATTCATGGTGCCACGACCCAAGAATAACGTGTGTTGCTTATCAACAAATTGTTCCGCGATTTTTTTTATTTGTGTTTCTATCGCTAGAACCCCTGTCAACAAGTTAGGTAATGAACGCAACAGCCCAACAACTTGAGACTCGTCAAATTGCGCGATATTTCTTGTTTTAGCCAGTAACCCTGACAACAGAAGTAGAACTGTGAGCTGGGTCGTAAATGCTTTTGTACTCGCGACGCCTATTTCAGGCCCTGCCTCAGTCAACAATGCAAGATCTGTCTCACGAACCAAGCTTGAGGTAGCAACATTACATATTGCGAGTGTTGCTGACACTTGCGTTCTATCAATATGGCGGAGAGCCGAAAGCACATCCGCTGTCTCACCCGACTGTGATATAGAAATCCAAAGAGTTTTCGGTAAGGTGACTACTCTCCGGTAACGGTATTCGCTGGCAATTTCCACTTGACACGGAATGCCTACCAAGTTCTCTATCCAATACTTTGCGACCAGACCGGCGTGGTAGCTGGTTCCGCAAGCAACGATTTGGACTGCCTGTGCATCTCGTAACAGCGCATCACTATTTGGCCCAAGAATTCCACTGAGTAACCGGTCTTTACCCAAACGCCCAACTAAGGATGCGTAAACAGCCTCAGGTTGTTCGTGTATTTCCTTGGCCATAAAATGTCGATAGGAGCCCTTAGATACTTGCTCGTTGGAAGCGGAGGCCTGTTTTATTGGCCTTTGCACAACGATTCCGTCCGGACTAAAGACCTCAAATGATTGCGCGGTTAGTCGCGCACGGTCACCCTCTTCTAGATACACAAACCGGTCCGTAACATGTAATAAGGCCAACTGATCTGAACCGACAAAGTGTTCCCCGTGGCCAACACCAATTACCAGCGGGCTGCCTTGTCTAGCCGCCCAAATGACATTTGGTGTCTGCTCATCAATAATGGCAAGCGCAAACGCACCGTCTAGTTGAGAGATAACAGCATCAACGATGCTATCAAATGATTCCTCTGTCTGGCTTTCAAGATGAAGAAGATGTGCAATTGTTTCTGTGTCAGTGTCCGATTCGAAAGCATAGCCATGCGATACGAGGCGAATTTTGAGGGCCTCGTAATTTTCAATAATGCCGTTGTGTACGACCGCGAATCTTCCGGAGCATTGGGGGTGCGCATTTCGGACACTGGGAACTCCATGGGTAGCCCACCGAGTGTGAGCAACACCCTGACTCGCTTTGGAATCAGATATCAGTTTCTCCAGCTCAGCGACCTTGCCCTTAGCTCTGGTGCATTCAATCTGGCCGGAATGCACCAAAGCAACACCTGCAGAATCATATCCGCGATACTCGAGTCGCTTTAGTCCCTCTATCAGGATTGATTGAACAGAGCGCTCGGCTATGGCCGCAACAATGCCACACATATACTAGTCCTTGGACTTCTTGGGCCGTTTATAGCCCTCAACATTAATTTGTTTCGACCGTGACAACGCAAGCTTACCCGCCTCAACATCCATGGTGATGACCGAACCGGCACCCGTTGTTACACCATCTGCTAGAGCTACTGGCGCGATAAGGCTCGTATTCGATCCAATAAAGACATCATTACCGATGGTCGTTTTGTTCTTACTTGCGCCGTCATAATTACAAGTAATGGTCCCCGCACCAATATTAACGTCGCTGCCCATCGTCGCATCACCAATGTAAGCGAGGTGATTAACTTTTGATCCTTCGCCCACCGAGGCGTTTTTAATCTCACAAAAATTACCAACATGTGCGGCGTCAGATAAAGTCGTGCCAGGGCGCAACCGCGCAAATGGACCAACTATCGCTTGGCTTCCAATACTTGCCGACTCGACCACTGTGTAAGGCTTTATTTCAGTATTGTCCCCAATATTAGCGTCGGTCAAATGAGACCCAAATCCGATCGTTACGTTATGTCCAATTATAACTGGGGAATTCAGTGTCACTTGTGGCTCTATAACTGTGTCGGACCCGATATCTATGGTGGGTCCATTTATAAATACGGTGCTGGGATCAACCAGGCTGACACCTGAACGCATTAACGCCTCTCGACGATCTGCTTGGACCATTTGGTTGAGTTCTGCTAACTGAACCAAATCATTCACGCCCATAACTGAAGTCTCCGACCCCGTCACCCCGGTAACCTGGTGTCCAGCGCTGACACTCAACTGAACACAATCCGTCAGATAATATTCACCTTGTGAATTTTCGTTCGCAAGGTGCGGAAGTAATTCGTTAAATAGGGCTGTTGGTGCAGCGTAGATTCCGCTATTGATCTCTGAAATGCTGCGTTGTTGTTCAGTGGCGTCTTGGTGCTCAACAATACCGATGATCGAATTGTTCTCGTCGCGGATGATTCGGCCATATCCGCTTGGATCCGGAACCGTCGCAGTTAAAACTGCAAGCGACTTTGATCCAGCTTTTAGAAGGGATTCAAGATCAGCCAGGCGAACTAGCGGGACGTCCCCATACAAGACGAGTGTCTGATACCCAATTAAATGTCGATCGAGAGCAGTCTGAAGTGCATGGCCAGTGCCGAGCTGCTCGGTCTGATGAACCGCCTCAAGACCTAAGCTTTCAACGTAGGGATCGACTTGATCTGAGGCAAAGCCTGTTACAACCCGGACCGTTCCACCATATTGATCGGTCAATTGCTGAGCTATCCGAATGACATACCCTAGCAATGGCTCTCCCGCGAGGTGATGCAGGACTTTGGGTATGGAAGAGTTCATCCGGCTGCCTCTTCCAGCAGCCAGAATAACTATGTTAAGCACGGCGCTGGCGCAACTGCTGGATTACGCGTAAGCGCGCAACCGCTTCAGCCAACTCAACAGCCGCCCTTGAGTGATCAAACTCAGACTGTTGTTCGTTAAGAAGCCGCTTCGCCTCTTCTTGCGCGCGAAGCGCGGCTGCCTCATCCAAATTCTCCGCGCGCTCTGCCGTATCAGCTAAAATCGTAATTTGAGAAGGGATGACTTCAAGAAAGCCACCCGAAACGAACAAAAGTTCGTCGTCACCGTTCTCAAAAACAACCCTAACAGGTCCAGCCTTGAGGGAGGTGATCAACGGGGCATGCCCAGGCGTTATACCGAGGTCTCCCAAATCACCTGATGCTATAACCATGCGAACGTCACCCTCAAAGAGCGCTTGCTCTGCCGATACGACTTTACACTTCATGGTATCTGTCATGAGACAATCCCTTAAAGGCTCTTCGCCTTCTCAACCGCTTCGTCAATACCGCCAACCATATAGAAGGCCTGCTCTGGAAGGTGATCATACTCACCGTCCAAGATTCCTTGGAACCCTCGAATCGTATCTTTCAAAGAAACATACTTACCCGGCGAACCTGTAAAGACCTCAGCGACAAAGAACGGCTGTGACAAAAAGCGCTCCATCTTTCGAGCGCGGGCGACTGTCATTTTGTCATCTTCTGACAATTCGTCCATGCCCAGAATTGCAATAATATCCTTTAATTCTTTGTAGCGCTGGAGGATCGACTGGACGTTACGCGCGACGTCGTAGTGCTCCTGGCCAATTACCAAAGGATCCAACTGCCGTGATGTTGAATCAAGAGGGTCAACCGCGGGATAAATACCTAACGCCGCAATATTACGACTCAACACAACAGTCGCATCCAAGTGAGCGAATGTCGTCGCTGGTGAGGGATCAGTCAAATCATCTGCCGGCACATAGACAGCCTGAATCGACGTAATCGATCCAGTCTTCGTTGACGTGATACGCTCCTGAAGTACACCCATTTCTTCAGCCAATGTAGGCTGGTAGCCGACCGCCGATGGCATACGCCCAAGGAGCGCTGACACTTCCGTTCCAGCTAGCGTGTAACGATAAATATTATCGACAAAGAGTAGGACGTCTCGGCCTTCATCACGGAAATATTCGGCCATAGTCAAGCCCGTCAATGCGACGCGCAAACGGTTACCTGGAGGCTCGTTCATCTGGCCATAGACCAAGGATACTTTGTCAAGCACATTCGACTCCGTCATTTCGTGATAGAAGTCGTTACCCTCACGAGTTCGTTCACCGACGCCTGCGAAAACAGAGTAGCCAGAGTGCTCGATCGCAATGTTACGGATCAGCTCCATCATGTTAACCGTCTTGCCAACACCGGCACCACCGAACAAGCCAACCTTGCCGCCCTTAGCAAATGGGGCGACGAGATCGATTACCTTGATACCTGTCTCAAGTAGTTCCGCAGACGCTGACTGTTCTGAGAAGGTTGGTGCCGTTCGGTGAATTGGCATCCGAGCTTTCTCGCCAATATCGCCTTTTTCATCGATTGGGTTCCCCAACACATCCATGATCCTACCAAGCGTTTCTGTTCCCACTGGCACGGAAATCGCCGCATCAGTATTAGTCACCTGTAAGCCGCGTGATAAACCTTCTGTCGAACCCATCGCGATCGTACGAACGATTCCGTCACCGAGTTGTTGTTGCACTTCCAGAACTATTGGCTTCCCATCGACGTTCAGCGCATCATAAACCTGAGGAACTGATTCGCGCGGGAATTCGACGTCGATTACCGCACCGATGATCTGGACAATTTTTCCGCTACTCATCGTATTTCTCCTAAAAAATCCGTTTCTACAGCGCCGCTGCGCCGCCAACAATTTCTGAAATTTCTTGCGTAATAGCTGCCTGACGAGCCTTATTGTATACAAGCTCCAGTTCGTCAATGAGCTGCCCGGCATTATCTGTCGCTGCTTTCATTGCAACCATTCGGGCCGCTTGTTCACATGCCAAGTTCTCAACTACCGACTGGTAAACCAATGACTCCAAGTAACGCACAAGCAAAGCATCAAGCACTTCTCGAGCGTCCGGCTCGTAAATGTAATCCCAGTGCGGACCTAGTTTGGCCGACAGGTCGTCTTCTCGGCCCTTTGGCAATGGCAAGAGCTGCTGCACTTTTGGTTGCTGTGTCATGGTGTTTACAAAGTGGTTATAAACCACGAAGAGACTGTCGATTTTGCCTTCCTCGTAGGCATCCATCATAACTTTTACGCTGCCGATTAAGTCAGCGACCGCTGGCTGATCCCCAACCTGCCCGGCTGTTGCTACCACATTTCCACCAAAAGAGCGGAAAAAACCGATCGCCTTAGAACCGATAACTGCGAGGTCAACTTCTACACCGTTGCCATGATGCGTGCCAAGCTCACCGACTACCTTTTTGAACAAGTTCGCGTTTAAACCGCCGCAAAGACCACGATCCGTGGAGACGACGATATATCCAACGCGCTTTATCTCACGCTCATTCAGGTAAAGATGATTATACTCTGGGTTCGCATACGCCATGTGACCAATGACCTCCAAGATACGATCTGCATATGGACGAGTTGCACCCATACGCTCCTGTGCCTTTCGCATCTTTGAAGCCGCGACTAACTGCATCGCACTCGTAATTTTCTGCGTGTTCTTAATGCTGCCTATTTGGGTGCGAATTTCCTTTCCAGCTGCCATGCCAGTGCTCCTTTCTTACCCGACCTTCAGAAGGTCCGAGATGATTTGAAAGATTCGACACAAGCTTTAAGCTTCGCCGCAATATCATCGCTATAGTCCCCTGACTCATTAATTTCGTCACGCAGCGCGGAATTCTCTGAGTTGAAGTAGTCAAGCAATGCTGCTTCAAAGGCAACAACCTTTGTCACATCAACATCATCCAGATACCCCTCGTTTGCGACGAAAAGTACTATGCCCATTTCTGCGACCGACAAAGGACTATATTGCTTTTGCTTCATCAGCTCTGTTACGCGCTGCCCGTGCTCGAGCTGTTTACGCGTGGCATCGTCCAGATCAGACGCAAACTGAGCAAACGCTGCTAACTCTCGGTACTGCGCTAGCGCCAGACGGATGCCACCGCCAAGCTTTTTCACAACCTTTGTCTGGGCCGCACCACCGACCCGTGATACTGAAATACCTGCATTCATCGCCGGACGAATACCGGAGTTGAAAAGATTTGTCTCAAGGAAGATCTGACCATCTGTGATAGAAATTACGTTGGTTGGTACAAAAGCAGAGACGTCACCAGCTTGAGTCTCAATAATCGGCAATGCTGTCAAAGAACCAGTTTGACCCTTCACTTTCCCACCGGTGAATTGCTCAACGTAGTCTGCGTTCACTCGCGCCGCGCGCTCTAGCAGGCGTGAGTGCAGATAAAAAACGTCGCCAGGATAGGCCTCTCGCCCCGGTGGGCGTCGAAGAAGTAAGGAAATCTGACGATAAGCAACAGCTTGTTTTGACAAATCGTCATACACAATCAACGCGTCTTCACCACGATCACGAAAATATTCGCCCATTGTGCAGCCTGAAAATGGCGCTAAGAATTGCATCGACGCTGGGTCAGCTGCACCAGCGGCAACAATAATTGTATGTTCCATAGCACCATGTTCTTCGAGTTTACGAACAACCGACGCTATCGATGATTGCTTCTGACCAATCGCGACATAGATACACTTAACACCGGTGCCTTTTTGGTTGATGATCGCATCAATAGCGACGGCGGTTTTACCAGTCTGACGGTCACCAATTATCAATTCTCGCTGGCCGCGCCCAATCGGGACCATAGAGTCAATCGCCTTTAGTCCGGTCTGAACCGGCTGATCTACAGATTGGCGGGCGATAACGCCCGGGGCAACTTTCTCGATTGCATCTGTCTCATCAGAATCAATATCGCCTTTCCCATCGATTGGGTTACCTAAAGCATCGACCACCCGGCCCAATAGACCGTTTCCAACTGGAACCTCGAGGATACGACCCGTACACCGCGCAGTTTGCCCTTCCGCAAGTTTCTGATAATCGCCAAGGACGACCGCGCCTACTGAATCGCGCTCAAGGTTCAGAGCCATGCCATAGGTGCCGCCATCGAATTCAATCATCTCACCATACATAACTTCGGCAAGACCATAGATACGAACAATACCGTCTGAAACAGAGACTATCGTTCCCTCATTTTTTGCTGAGACAGCAATGTCCGCTTTCGCGATGCGCTGCTTTATCAGTTCGCTAATCTCAGAAGGATTCAATTGATCCATGAAACTTTCCTTTCAAATTCTCTTTGCTTAAGCGGTCAGCGACTCGGCAATCTTCGAAAGCCGGCCGCGCACCGTCGCATCAATTACAGTGTCACTCGATCGAATCTCAAAACCGCCAATCAACGACTGATCCACAGCGGTCTGAATACGAATGATTTTTCCCTTATGTTGCTTCTTCAACTTCGACTCTAAAAGCTGGACCTCGTCGTCCTCTAGCGAGAACGCGCTTGTTATGGTGACCTCCAATGCTTTTTCGCCCTGAGCCAACAACATCTCAAATTCAGCCGAAATAGAAGGTAAAGCCAAAAGACGCCCATAATGAGATAACGTCTTTACCAACGATAACGAACCATCAACATCGACATCCTTCGTCAGATCAGCAATCATCGCGCACTTAGTTTCTGCCGAAACAGCAGGATTTTTTAGGACCTCAACCATCGCTTCCTCTGATGTGACCGTTGCTGCCCTCTGTAAAAATCCACGCCACTGTGTTTGGGTTTCTGCTTCTGTGGCGTATGCAAATACTGCTTTCGCATAGGGCCTCGCGATCGTGGTGAGTTCTGCCATTGGTCGCCCCCTAAAGCTCTTTGGCTAACTGAGCCAATAATTTTTTGTGAGCAGCCTGATCAACAGACGCGCCAAGAACCTTTTCAGCGCCAGCAACAGCTAGTTTCGCGACATCGGTTCGGAGAGACTCCCTCGCCTGAGCCGCATCTTGAGCGATTTGAGCCTGAGCTGAGGTCATGATTTTTTCAGCCTCTAGTCGCGCTTTTTCCTGCGCTTCTTCGACGATCTGTGACGATCTTTTATTGGCCTGCTCTAGCAGCTCCGTCACTTGCGTGCGCGCTTGCTTCAGTTCATCCTCGATCTGAGACTTGGCTCTTTCAAGATCTCGGGCCGCTTTGTCTGCAGCATCAAGGCCTTCGGCGATCTTTTTCTGTCTATCAGCGAGTGCTCCAGAAATGGGAGGCCAGACATACTTCATACAGAAGACTACAAAGATCGTGAATGCAATGAGCTGCCCGATAAGGGTCAGATTTAAATTCACAGTTACACCTCGCGGTCGGTTAAATCATCCAAAGGATCGGGACGTCTTAAACCTGTGCCACGAAAGGATTGGCAAACGTGAAAAACAGAGCAATGCCGACACCAATCATAGTTACCGCGTCGAGAAGTCCCGCTACGATGAACATTTTTACCTGTAGCATTGGTACCATTTCAGGCTGGCGGGCCGCACCTTCGAGAAACTTACCACCTAAGATACCAAAGCCAATGGCGGTACCAAGCGCACCCATGCCGATAAGTAGCGCTACGGCGATCGCTGTCATTCCAACTACAGTTTCCATGTTTCCTCCAATTAAAGGACGTTAAATTAAATACTTATACTAGTGATGCTCGTGTGCCATCGAGAGGTAAACAATTGTCAGCATCATAAAAATGAATGCTTGGAGCACGATCACAAGGATGTGAAAAATTGCCCAAGGCACGGATAAGAACCATTGCAAATAAAACGGCAACAAAGCAATCAAAATAAAAATCAACTCGCCGGCATACAGATTGCCAAACAGTCGAAGAGCTAATGAAATTGGTTTCGCAATTAAACCAACACCCTCCAAAAGGAAATTGAAAGGAATCATCCACTTTCCGAAGGGTTGAAGCGTAAGCTCCCCCACGAACCCACTGAAACCTTTAATCTTGATCGAGTAGAAAACGATCAACAAGAAAACACCTATAGACATTCCCAAAGTAGCATTGACATCAGTTGTCGGCACAATCTTCATGTACTCCACCCCCGCAGCCATGAAAAGATACGGGACCAAATCGACTGGAACTAGATCCATCAAATTCATCAGGAAAATCCAACAACAGATAGTTAGGGCCAGTGGCGCGATTAGATTGCTTGTTCCATGGAATGTCTCTTTGACCGACTTATCAACGAATTCCACCATTAGTTCGACGAAATTCAAGACCCCTGTCGGAACCCCAGAGTGAGCCGCGTTGGCACCTATCCGGAATAACCAGCAAAAGAGAATGCCGAGACCCAAAGACCATGCCATGGTATCAACATGGATAGCCATGAAACCCATCTCTGACGCTTCTTGAGCCCCGTGGGCAAATGACCAGCCATTGTCGGGGTGATAGCCATACGTAAGGTTCGTCAGGTGGTGCTGAATATATTCCGACGGTGTGGGATTTTGAAGCGCCATTACTATTTCCAATTAATATTTACGTGTTCCGCCCAATAAAAAAGGGATGCTCAATTGTCCTACCAGGACCGTAGCCACAAACCCAACCAAAACTGCAAAGATTTCAAGTTGGTTAAAGTTTGTGCAAACCAACGCAAATAATATTGCGGTGATACCTAGCTTTAGTCCTTCGCCCGTAAAAAGGTCCTGGGCAATCAAGCGCGCGTTTCGCGCACCTCGGTTACGAAAGACCCAAAACCCAAAGAGCCCTTGAGGGACAATCGCAACACAACTGCCTACCGCCGCATTGGATGCAAACTCAAAGCCTGCAAACACATATCCAATGACAAAAGCTGTCACTGAAATCGCTGTTTGTAATATAAAAACAGCGACTGCTGGGTGCTTCATTTACGGCGTTTACCCATTAACACGTCGCGGGAGTATATTCAGTCAACTGTTTAGGATCAATGCTAATCGTTAAAACGGATAAAAGAGTATACATTTCAACTCTTCGCTTTTAGGCGATCCACAATGCCATCAAGAACGTCTAGCGAGCCATATTCTATAACAATATGACCTTTTCCACCCTTTCTTGGTTTAATTTTTACAGTGGCCCCAAGTTCATCTGACAAGGTCGCTTCTAAACGATCGACATCGGGATCTCTTGTAATACGACCTTTCGCCACGGTGGAATCTTGAGACAAAAGGCGCTTAACAAGCGTCTCAGTTTCTCTAACAGATAACTGAGACCGCAACACATCCTCAGCTGCTTTCAGTTGCATGCTCTCGGGAAGGGGCAAAAGCGCGCGGGCATGTCCCATTTCTAGATCTCCCACTTCTAACATCGTTTGCACACCTTGCGAGAGGTTCAATAACCGCAACAGGTTTGCGACATTTGATCGGCTCGATGAAATCATTCCGGCTAAAGTGCTTTGATCCATCGCAAATTGATCCCGCATGCGAGCCAAAGCCCGGGCTTGCTCTATCGCGGTCAGTTGTTCTCGCTGAATATTTTCAATAAGCGCAAGTGCCGCAATTTGCTGGTCATCGAGGTCACGAATTATTCCGGGGATGTCCTGAAGACCAACTTTTTGACTTGCTCGCCAGCGTCTTTCCCCTGCAATCAATTCGTAATGATGCGCAGTCCTTCGTAAGATAACCGGCTGCATTACGCCGTGCTGGCGAATAGAATCAGCTAGCTCGTCTAGTTCAGACTCATCGAATCGTGTGCGAGGTTGAAACGGATTCGGAACCACTTTTTCGATTGCCACATGAACAACCCCGATCTCACCTTCCAGTTCTCGATTTTCGGTTTTAAGCTCTCTGCTCAAGACAGCGTCGACAGTAGATTGATCTAGCCCTAAAAGCGGGTTAAACCCTAGGCCGCGTTTTTTTTGTGTCATGCTGCTGTCTTCAAGTTCAATCGTTTTCTTAATTCAGATGCTAATGCGAGATAAGATAAAGCACCTTTCGATAACCGATCGTATTTTAACACTGGTAAGCCATGACTTGGGGCCTCGGCCAACCGGACATTACGGGGGATTACGGTTTTAAATACACGATCACCGAAAAACTTCTCTAATTGCTGCGAAACCTGGCGAGTTAAACTTGTTCTAGGGTCGTACATGGTACGAAGAACGCCATCGATAACAAGATTTGCGTTGTGTGTAGCACGAACTTGATCAATGGTTTCCATTAAAGCGGCTATTCCTTCTAGAGCGAAGAACTCACACTGCACAGGGACTATTACACCATCAGCTGCAATAAGGCCATTAACTGTAAGCATACTCAGCGCTGGCGGGCAATCAATCATTACAAAGTCATAAGTATCAGCAGAGCTCTCTAATACGTCTTTCAATCGATATTGCGCTCGCGGCTTACTAATCAACCCTACTTCAGCTTCCGTTAGCTGGATGTCTGAGGGCAAAAGATCGTAACCAGCTTCGGTTTCAGAAATACAGACATCATGAAATGATGATTCACCCAGTAGCAATCCACGGACGTCATACTCCATAGTCTGTTTAGATACACCGGACCCCGAGGTGGTATTGCCCTGAGGGTCAAAATCAACGACGAGTACCCGATAGCCCATTTCACTGAACGTAGCACCTAGGTTCACGCAGGTAGTTGTTTTTCCAACACCGCCTTTCTGGTTAGTTATGGCTATAATGCGGGTCATTCATTTTTTCTCTGTCTAACAAGTACAAGCATACGTTGCTCATCGACAACATGCGGCAGTTTATGCAACGTCATGGAGCACCCTTCAAATTCTGCCTCGGCCTCGAGAATTTCGCTGTTAGCTCGAGCCCCTTTCATTGCTAATATCTCTCCGTTAGGCGAGAGCAAATCGAGGGAGCAGTGGATCATACCATTGAGATGTGTAAATGCCCTGCTGATAATTTGATCAAACTTTATTTCGGGTTGAAAGGCTTCAACTCTTCCGTGTATCACTGTGACATTGTCGAGCTCACAAACAGATTGAACGTGTCTGGCAAAAGCTAATTTTTTTCTGTTTGAATCCAATAATGTTACGTGCGTATCCGGACACATCAACGCTAAAGGCAAGCCGGGAAAACCTGGGCCTGTGCCAATATCCAATAAGTTTCCAGTTTTAATAAATTGATGAGGGCTTATTGAGTCAAGTATTTGATAAATCCAAACTTTCGTTTGTGTTCGATGAGCGCTTAGGTTAGATACCCGGTTCCATTTCAAGTGCTCTCTGAGAATTATTTCTACTCCGTTAATTTGCCTTTCATTTGGAATAATTTCTAGTTTTTCTAAATCTGCAAATAGATCCATTAGCTTGCTAAATGCAAAAGATTTAATTTTTTGATGTGCACCGACAAAAGACTGATAGCCGCCGGTGTAACACCAGAAATACGAGCTGCTTGTGCCAAAGTTTCAGGTTGATGATCCACTAGCTTCTGTCTAACCTCATTCGACAAACCAGTTATTAATGAATAATTCAGATCAGCGGGTATTCTCATCTGCTCATTCTTTTTTAATCTTTTTATTTCATCTGTTTGTCGGTCGATATATCCCGAATACTTTATAAGGATTTCAAGTTGGTTCGATATCGACGGATTTTCATGCGCAGTAATCCCCGCACAATCAACCAGATCTTGATATTGTATCTCTGGTCTTTTTAATAAGTCGTGTGCTGTTACTTCTTTAACCAAGGGTGATTTCAAAATAGCATTTAAGTTTTGCAATTTTTGATCATCTGGACGAATCCAAGTGTCTTTCAACCGCTGCTTTTCCGTTTCAATTTCCTCTTGCCTGTTATTAAAGTTTTTCCAACGCTGTTCACTTACCATTCCTAGTTTTCTCGCTCTTTCAGTAAATCGAGCGTCCGCATTGTCTTCCCTAAGAGCCAGCCGATATTCTGCTCGAGAAGTAAACATCCTGTAAGGTTCTTGAGTTCCTAACGTAGTCAAGTCGTCAACCATAACACCAATATAACCCTCTTCTCGCCCAACGATCCAAGGAGGCCTTTCAAGCGCACATAATGCCGCGTTGGCTCCGGCGAGCAATCCCTGAGCACCGGCTTCTTCATAACCCGTAGTACCATTAACCTGACCAGCGAAATATAAATTTTGTATGAGTTTGCTCTCAAGCGTTGATTTCAGATCTCTGGGATCAAAAAAGTCATACTCAATTGCGTACCCTGGCCGCGTAATAGAAGCGTTAGTACAACCCTCTATTGACCGAACTATGTCCAATTGCACCTCATAAGGCAATGAAGTACTGACACCGTTGGGGTACAGCTCATGCGAGGTTAACCCCTCAGGTTCCAAAAATATCTGGTGTGTTGGCTTATCCGCAAACCGGACTATCTTATCCTCTATCGATGGACAATATCGAGGACCCACTCCTTCAATAATCCCAGCGTACAAAGGGCTTAGATGTAAATTTTTTAAAATGATGTCGCGGGTCTTTTCCGTCGTTCTTGATAAATAGCACGAGATTTGTCTTGGATGCTCATTTCCGCTACTCATCATCGATAAATAAGGTACTGGATTGTCGCCCGATTGCTCTGGTAACTGTTCTAGATCCACAGAACGAGAGTCAATCCTTGGTGGAGTTCCTGTTTTCAACCGAGAGATCCTAAGAGGTCTATTACGCAATGAATTTGCTAAGTCATTCGATGCAGGATCTCCAGCACGGCCTCCAGATTGCTGATTTTGTCCTATATGCATCTGACCAGCTAAAAAAGTTCCTGCCGTGACAACTACCGTTTTTGATCTCAGGTTCAAGCCCATAGCTAGAACAACACCCTCTACTCGGTCTTGTGCAACAATCAAATCACAAACAGGTTGTTGAAACACTGTCAGATTAGGGGTCGTTTCAATCGCATTCCGCATAAATTGACGGTAAAGGACTCGATCAGCTTGGGCTCTTGTGGCGCGAACTGCTGGACCTTTTCGCTGATTTAGCACCCGGAACTGAATACCAGCGAGATCCGTTATCTTAGCCATTAATCCATCACAAGCATCAATTTCACGTACTAAATGACTTTTTCCAATGCCACCAATCGCTGGGTTACAAGACATTTGGCCAATTGTTTCAATCGAATGTGAAATTAGTAATGTGTTACAGCCAATCCGCGCTGCTGCACTAGCCGCCTCAGTACCTGCGTGGCCACCACCTACTACGATGACGTCAAATTGTTGTGTGTAATCCATAAATACTAAATATTTTTAAATAAAGAATTATTGTGGTTATTTATATTAAGAGGGTTTCTTTGTGTGGAAAAGTAATTCTTTTAGTGTTTTTTCAGATAGTTATCCTGCAGTTAGGTATGTGTATAAGCACCGCTAAGCTGCATGGAAAAATAACTTAGGCTTGTTAATAAATGTAACAGCTGTCCACAAGTGAACTTATCCAGAGGTTTCGTCATGTCTTATTCAATAGCAATTTAACATCATTTCCCTATGCAGAAAGTTGAAAAAATAGAACCTAACAAATCGTCAGACGTAAAAGCACCTGTTATTTCAGATAGAGCGCTTTGTGTTAGGCGGAGGTCGTCGGCGATGAGGTCAATTGTTTCAATCTGGATGTTCTGATTTCTGGCTTGGGTTATAAAGCTTAACGCTTTTTCTAACAGAGCAACATGGCGGCTTCTCGCTAAAAATATTGTTTCAGCGTTTGAGTTGAGATTAAGTTCCTGAAGTAACCATTTTTTAAATTGCTGCAAGCCAAATCCAGTGACACTGGACACCTCAATTAGAGGAAGCTCAGTTTTGTTAAGGGCTGAGTTAGTTTGCAGATCATGTTTACTTTTGATTATACCAATATTTTTACTAGAGTTATTTCCTATCAGATCCGTTACGGTTTTTTCTGTGATCTCATTATATCGGTCATCAAATAAACATAAAACCAGGTCGGCGGTTTCGATGGCACTCTTTGTCCTTCGGATGCCTTCTTCTTCAATTTCGTCAGCTGTTGGTCTTATACCCGCTGTATCGGTAACGCGTATTTCTAAGCCCTCAATCAATAGGTCATACCGTATTAGATCACGAGTAGTCCCGGGAATATCTGTTACGATCGCTAGTGGCTCTTTAGCCAATACATTTAATAACGAGCTCTTTCCAGTATTAGGAGCGCCGACCAGCACGATTTCGGTCGTTCGATTTAGGCGAGCGCCTTCTCGAGCTGATAGAATAGATTCCCTAATTTTTGATTCTAAGTTACTGATTTTATGAGTGAAATATTCGATGCTGGTCGGCTCAATATCTTCATCAGGAAAATCGATGTGTGCTTCGATTTGGGTGCGAAGGTTTATCAAATCTTGGACTAGTTCGTGTATCGCTGATGCAAACACACCCCTAAGAGATCGGTTTGCTGCTTTGACAGCGGCAAGAGAAGTAGCATTTATTAAGTCGCTGATAGCTTCAGCCTGAGTTAAATCTATTTTGTTATTGAGGAAAGCTCGTTGACTAAATTCTCCGGGTCCAGCTAAACGTGCTCCAAGTTCAGTCATAGCTTGTAAGACGGCTTGCACAACTACTGGTCCGCCGTGTCCCTGAAACTCAACAACATCTTCGCCTGTAAAACTATGAGGCGCTTGGAAAAAGATCCAAAGACCGGAGTCTAAGACAGCTTCTTTGTTACAAATATGTCCGTAAGTCGAGAACCTGGGTTTCAGTGATTTTTGCGAAAGCGTCTCGGCTATGAACAGAGATTTCGGTCCAGATAGTCTGATGATACTGATAGCGCCCCGACCGGGTGCAGTAGCCGAAGCAACGATCGTATCAGAGAGATTCATGATGTTTGTGTATCGGCCTTCTCGATGGACTTTGTTATGACCCATTGTTGGGCGATTGATAGAATATTATTGATGACCCAATATAGAACCAATCCGGCCGGGAACCATAAGAAAAAGAAGGTAAAGGCAACGGGCATATATTTCATAATTTTCGCTTGCATTGGGTCGGGTGGTGTCGGATTCAACGATGTTTGGATGTACATAGAAACGCCCATAATTAGCGGCAAAATGAAGTATGGATCTTTTACGCTCAAATCATTGATCCAGAATACAAAGGGGGCTTGCCTCAGCTCAACCGACTCAAGAAGGACCCAGTAAAGAGCTATGAATACAGGCATCTGAACTAATATAGGTAAGCAGCCGCCTAAAGGATTAATTTTTTCTCGCTTGTAGAGGTCCATCATTTCTTTGGACATACGTTGGCGATCATCTCCGTGTAATTCGCGCATTCTGTTTATTTCGGGGGTGAATTTACGCATCTTCGCCATCGACTTATACGCAGCTGCCGAGAGCTGGAAGAATGCTGCTTTCACGAGGATAGTGAGGAGGATAATTGCGAACCCCCAATTCCCGACATATGTATGTATAAATTTTAAAAGCCAGAAGAGTGGTTGGGCGATGAACCAAAGCCAACCGTAGTCGACAACTAATTCAAGTCCAGGCGTAAGCATTTCAAGAGTTTCTTGGTCTTTAGGGCCCGCATAGAGTGTAGAGCTTGTTTGTTCTGTTTCGCCGGGGCCGAGTGTTATACTAGGACCAACAATGCTTCCGATAAAATGTCCATTTTTATTTGTGCGGAATGAGTACAAGTGTGTCTCTGTTGAAGATGGAACCCAAGCGCTCGTGAAGTAGTGTTGTAACAGAGCGAGGTAACCTCCTGTAGTACTCGCATTCTTAAGTTCCGTATTAAGTTCACGAGCGTCTGTGGCGTTTTCAAAATCTGAAAAGGACACTTTTCGGTAGCGCTCGTCAGCTGTTCGTAGGGCATATCCAAGAAAAGCCTGCATTCCCATAGAATTTTGCGTCGAGGGATCCTCAGAGTTATCTCGTTTCAATTGGACAAATGGAGATAGAGTTTTTACTGTCTGTGATACGTTTTTTATTTTATGCGTCACTTTCAGGTCGTATTGATTTGGGGCAATAGAAAAAGTTTTGGTAACGATCAGCCCTGTATCCGTCTCGGCCTGAATCGATATATCTGTTGGTTTGTCGATAATAAATTGTTGTTGATCTGCTTTATAGAGAGGCCTGCCATTTTCAGACGCATCGGGACCATCGGGACCGACAAGGCCGCTTTGTGCAACGTAAGTTCGTGATGTATTGTCAAGAAGTGCGATCGGTTGACCGGGATCCTTGAGCGATACAGGATAATCTTTCAATAAAAGTTGTGTGATATCACCCCCTGTTAACGCAATAGTAATATTTACGGTTGGTGTTTCTACTACGATGAAGTCGTCATTGATGGGTGGATTGGTTGGCAAGACTTCATCATCAGTAGATGCAGTAGATGCAGTAGATGCAGTAGATGCAGTAGATGCAGAGTTTTCTGGCGCAGGTGGGATTTCCGATGTAGATAAAGCTGTTTTATTTTGAGTTGCCGTAGTATCAGCTGTTGAATTCTTTGCTTCAGTGAAGATATTCCATTGAAGAAACAACACATACGTTAGGATGCCAAGAATTCCGAGAAGGCCTGTACGTTGAATATCCATTAACTTTATCTCAATTTTCCTTTGTTTTTGGCACCGGGTCCAATCCTCCAGAGTGACCTGGATGGCACTTCGCAATTCGAATTGCACCCAGCCAAACCCCCTTTATCACTCCGTGATTCTCAATAGCCTCAATCATATATGCTGAGCAAGTCGGCTGAAACCGGCACGATGCGGGAAATAACGGGGAAATAAAGTACCGGTAGAAACGAACAACCGCAATTGCTAGTGGACTAAAACAATATTTATTTGCCACAGGCTTTCTCTAAGTTTTTAAATAGCTTTGCAAAGGATCGGTTCAAAAATTGCTGATAGGTCAATGACCAAAGGTCGTCCGGTGTTTTACGAGCGATAACAACGATGTCGGCAGGGAAGAAAGGTTCATGACGCCGAAGGTACTCTCGTATAACTCGACGGAATCGATTGCGATCAACAGCGCGACGAATCTTTTTTTTTGGTGTTATGAAGCCAATCCGTTGGTCTTTAATTTCAGTGTTCAACTTCGCTATCATTAAAAAATCACGAGAACTACTTTTAGCATCGGGGCTTTTGAAGATCACATCGAAGTCACTACGCGACGGTAAAGGCATAACCGCCATAAAGATTACCTAATAACGATTACGCCGATAAACGTTTTCGGCCCTTTGCTCGGCGGCGAGCAATAATCTGACGACCACTTTTTGTAGCCATACGTGCACGGAATCCGTGATTTCGAGCCCGCTTTAAAACACTGGGCTGAAACGTACGTTTCATAACTGCCTACCTATTTAAATTAGTTCGGGCCGTGATGGTACCTAAAGCCAAATAAGAATCAAAGTACTTTTATAATTCTCGCTAAACGCGTTTTCATGCTTGTTGATTATGGGTGATTTTCGGGGTGTGGATAAAATAGGTGAAATATCCTTACTCTTTGATAAAAGTATTAATTTTATCGTTCAACGGGGTGTTTCTCTTAGATTTATCCACAAATTCGCTAACGGAAAAATTTAACGTTCAAAAACAACAAGATAGCAAATATTTTGGGGTTGGCTATTGACCCGGCTAGGCCTGATTGTGCATAACTTATCCCCGGCAAGGAGACAAACTAATGAACTGGGACACCTGTGTAGAACAATTGGCCAGAGAGTTAACGACGGAACAGTTGAATACATGGATCAAGCCGCTTCAAGCAGAGGTAAAATCTCAATCTGTCTATTTGTTCGCTCCGAATAGGTTCGTTAAGGATTGGGTTAGTGATCGCTACCTTGAGCGAATAGAAACATTTTATTCGCAGCATGTAGGGGGGGCTTTCCAAGTTATCTTGCGGGTCGGATCAAGTGGGGATCAAGGAGTCGCTACGCGAAACGCTACGCTCAAAGACGGGCCGATGGCACATGCGATTGGGGGCAGCCATAAGACAATCGTTAAGCCGGCTAGGGAGCCGGCCGTTGTTGAGGGATCTATTAAGCATAGTAATCGCTTAAACAACGATTTTCGTTTTAAGAATTTTGTCGAAGGTAAATCGAACCAGCTGGCCCGGGCTGCCGCCCAGCGCGTGTCAGAAAAGCCGGGCTCGGAATATAATCCGTTGTTTCTTTATGGCGATACTGGGCTCGGGAAGACGCACTTGATGCACGCTGTTGGCAATCAGATACGAAAAAATAATCCGGATGCGAAAATAATCTATGTGCATTCAGAGCGATTTGTTGCGGATATGGTGAAGGCGTTGCAGCTGAATGCGATATCCGATTTTAAACGAGTATACAGGAACGTCGATGCGCTTTTGATAGACGATATCCAATTCTTTGCGGGGAAAGAAAAATCTCAAGAGGAGTTCTTCCATACGTTTAATAGTTTGTTGGAAGGGGGGCAACAGATCATACTGACTTCTGATCGGTATCCGAAGGAAATTGATAACATGGAAGACCGGCTTAAATCGCGCTTTGGATGGGGTTTGACGGTAAGATTAGAGCCCCCGGAGTTGGAGACGCGGGTCGCGATTCTTATTAACAAAGCCCAGGAGGCCGGTGTTGATTTGAAGCGTGACTGTGCCTTCTTTATCGCACAAAAAGTTCGCAGTAATGTGCGTGATCTTGAGGGGGCTTTAAAGAGAGTGTTGGCCAATGCACATTTTTTTGGTCAACCGATAACCTTAGATTTTGTGCGGGAAACGTTAAGAGATCTTATCGCTGTTCATGACCGTCAGATATCACTTGATAATATTCAACGCATGGTGGCTGATTATTTTAAAATAAAAATCTCAGATCTATTGTCGAAGCGCCGCAATCGCTCGGTGGCAAGACCAAGACAAGTTGCGATGGCTTTGTGCAAAGAACTTACAGATCATTCATTACCAGAAATCGGTGATGCCTTTGGGGGTCGAGATCACACGACTGTTTTGCACGCCTGTCGAAAAATTAAAGAATTATGTGACACAGATCTGTCGATTCGAGATGATTATAACAATCTTCTTAAAGCGTTAACTGGGTAAGGAAGGATAATGGAATTTTCCGTTTCTCGCGAGCAGCTCCTTGAGAAAGGCCAGACTGCAGCATCGGTGGTCGAGCGCAAGCAGACAATGCCGATATTGGCGAACATTCTTATCGAGGTCGATGCGACAGGAGCCGTAGTAACAGGCACAGACCTCGATAGTGAGATTTCGACCAATATGGAGTTAGTTGAGGTGGCGTCTGGCGGCGCGGTGACAGTTCCCGGAAGAAAGTTGGTTGATATCACGAAGGCTCTTCCCGAGGGATCAGTCATCGAATTTAAACAGGAAGGTTCTCAGATGGCCTTGGCGTGTGGTCGTTCTCGATTTAAACTAGCCACGCTCCCAGCGGCTGATTATCCTCGGCTTGAGATCCGCGGTGACCTAACGACTGTTTCGCTAGCCAAGGATCCCCTACAGGATGCGATCGGCAAGACTCAATTCGCCATGGCCCAGCAGGACGTGCGTTATTATCTGAACGGCATGCTTTTTTCGATAGGTGGAGGTGAGTTTCGAACAGTTGCGACTGATGGACATAGACTAAGTCTTTACCAAACGTCGCTAGAAGGAATGTCGACAGACCCAAGCTCGCTAATTGTGCCTCGCAAGGCAGTGTTGGAATTGGCGAGAC
>CAJWIY010000001.1 GCA_913042205.1 uncultured Gammaproteobacteria bacterium | reverse complement strand
GCCCGTAAACGATCAACAGGAACACAAAAGTTAAAATCAGACCGGCCACAGCAAACACACTGAACCGAACTTTCTCAAAATCATGTCTCCTATTCTCCTCCGACTGAACACCCAAAAAAGCAAAGAACACACCTGCAAATGCTCTAATCCACTCCCGCATGACCTATCCGATAATTTCCGATCTACCTGATGCCCTTAACTAGAATACAAGGTTCGAGTCACTGAAAAACGTAACGATGCATCATCTCGATACTAGTTCGGCCTCATTATCGAGACATTCCCCAACCACGGTCTAACTGTCGCTGACTTAAGCTCGGCAAGCGTAACATCACTCAACGTGACCAGCTCGACATCGATCTTCCCCCTGAGATAATGTAGCCGGAAATCCAGAATCTCGCACAAGCCGCTCCAGTCCTCCGTAAGATCCTCGACTACCGTCTCTCGAAGTGGTCTAAGCAACGAAGGCCCCTCCTGATCAATATCCGCGTCATTTTCAGGATCAATGTGGAAGGTGATATCAATAATGTCGTCAAATTCAGCCCTAACAGAAGCAGCGACCCAGCAACCAATCTCGTGACCCTCAGACACAGACACACGGGGGTCGACCTGCAGATGTAGGTCCATCAGTGTCTTTCCTCCCATTGAGCGGGTTCGGATTTGATGCACGTCACGGAGGCCAGGAACACTGAGCGCGACCGCCCGGATAGCATCCACCTGCTCCAGAGGTAACGCTGTGTCGATTAATTCCTGTGTCGCGTCCCACAAAAGTGTCAGCGCGATTTTAGCGACAAAAAAAGCTACAACAAGAGCGGCTAGCGCGTCCAGCCATACTAGGTCAAAACTCACTCCGATCAATCCTGTCAGCACAGCAACTGAGGATAAGGAGTCGGTACGGGAATGCCAGGCATTAGCAAGAAGTAATTTCGAATTAAGTTTCCTAGCATAATACGAGGTAAAGTGATACATCGCCTCCTTTGAGACGACCGATGCGACTGTCACAACGAAAGCCGATACACCCAAATTGATAATGATTGCGTCGTCAAGGAATCGTTGGATGCTGTCGTATAGGATTCCACCCGCCACCGCCAACAAGATACTCCCGAGGATCAGCGTCGCAAGCGTCTCAATCCGATCGTGACCATACGGATGGTCAGCATCAGGCTCCTCTTGGCTCCATTTCGCTGCCAAAATTACCAGCACATCGGTACCAAGATCTGAAAGCGAATGAATACCATCCGCGACCAGGGCGTGACTCTGACTAATAAGTCCTATCACGATTTTAAACAGGCCAAGTAACCCATCGACAACGGCTCCAATCGCTGTAACACGTGTCATAATCTGGGCACTCGTTTTCATCTCAGCGGACATTAACCGGCCACCCTCTCAACAAACCAATAGACCCCGACCAAACCAATGATCGCCGAAATCGGCACAGCTACTCGCTCTCGATACCAGGGAAATCTTATGGCCCAGATACCTACCGACAAATAGGCCACCAAGATAACCGATAGTTGTCCAATTTCGACCCCTCCATTAAATGCCAGAAGACCCACCAAAAAATCACGTTCAGGCAACCCAAGTTCGGTCAAGACTCCAGCAAATCCCAGCCCGTGCAACAAGCCGAAACAAAACACAATCAGAGTACGCGATATGTTCACCCGATGGTGCCATATATTTTCCACGGCGATGTAGACGATAGAGGCCGCTATCAGTGGTTCAACAACCGACGCTGGAAGCCTCAGTACACCGTAAAGACCAAGCGCCAGCGTCACTGAATGCGCCACGGTGAAGGCCGTCACCTGAATAAGTAAATCGATGAAGCGTTTAGAAATTAAGGCCAAACCCAAAATGAAAATAATGTGATCGAGACCTTTCGGTATGATGTGCGTGAACCCTAGTACCACGTACTCGGCCACAAGCGCCCCCACAGACCGTTGGACAGCTTGATCGAGTAATAGGGCATCTGACGTACGGCCGCTTCGGACAAACTGGACTACCGGGTCAGCATTCTCTAAAAACAGACGCACCGCGGTATTCGGAAGCATCTCGTGAACGCGATAGACAAGGCTACTGACACCATCGGGGAGCCGCCCGCCGAGGGTCAACCGGGTATCTCTCGGTAGATTAATATCGTCAACGGGTAGAACTTCGATCGCTATTAGTGACATACCGACCCTACCGCCACCAGCCAATACCTCAATCGCTTGTGTGATGTCCCGTTCGCCTTTTTTGATAGCCTCAACCAGCGCGTTTGTGCCAAGTGCTCGTAACTGATCGTAATGCCCGGCATTTGGTGAGTCGTCGGTGTCAGATAGCGATGGATCAATGTTTGCGATCCATGCCTCCATATTGGTGACCAACTCAAGCGTTAACGTCCCCTGGGAATCTACCGATAAGGATGCAACCGAGGGGCGCATCTCGTGAGCACTTGCAACGCTACTGAAAATCGCGAACAGTAGGCCCAACAACAAAGTTTTCATTGCTATTCATCTCAATTGATCGGGGTCATGATGATAATAATCCGTAGCCTAACACTCTATGCCGGACTTCTGTTGTCCAGTAGCCAAATTGCTGCGCATGAGTTTTGGATTGAGGCATCAAAACATTATGGAGAACCCGACGAAACCGTGGCACTGATTCTCAAGGTCGGAGAGACATTTCGTGGTAGTGCACAACCATTGTTACCCGACGAGGTCGAACGATTTGTCCACGTCACTGACAAATCAAGGACCATCGACGGTCTGTTAGGGGACTCCAGACCGGCAGCCCGAATTAGCACGGCCAAAGGACTCAATCAAATTATCCATCTCACCACGCCCTTCTCAATTCGGTTCGGGGAAGGTGACGAGAGGTGGGCCAACTACGTCGAACTGGACGGGCTCGATCGTCAGATCAATCAATATTCCGATGTTCCAAATACAGTGCCGGTGACTGAACGATACGTCAGGTGTGCCAAGAGCCTAATAAAAACAGGTGACCAACCAGTTTCAGATTTACTTTCCGGCAAAATGCCTTTCGAATTAGTGTTGGGAGGCTCGTGGAACCGACTCGGGACGGGGCAGCACATTATCACGCTGTTTGAGGGCCAGAAGCCGCTTGCAAATGTCCTGATCAAGGCTTTTCGATACGATGATCGGGCGGTTGTATCTGAGGCGTACTCCGATGCTAATGGGCGTGTGCGACTTCACTTACCAACACCCGACAGATATCTTATTAGTGGGGTCGTGATCCGGCCCGACGACAGCCCAGATTATGATTGGATAAGCTACTGGCCTTCGATCACGATTGAGGTAATCAAATGAGCAACATTTCGATCGCTTTAGCTGTCGCGTGAAATGCAAAAACTGCGGTCACGTGGGTCACTGCACCAAGACTCCCGGCACAATCTAATCGATTCACGCCCGCGCGAGGCTTTTGTTGGCCAACCGATCCGTTAGCCTGCAGGTACCGTGTTTGCTCATCCGAATAGACTGCATTTATCGAAAATCGTTTCCCCGGAGCTCGAGAAAATCCATACCGATTCCTCAAGGTTTGCCTGACCGCTGCCAACAAGGCATCTCCATCAGTTTTAGCAAGATCTCGGATCTTAACTTTACCCGGATCGGTTCGACCACCAGCTGCTCCAAGCGTCATGACCGGTATTTTGAGACGTCTACAGTGCGCGATTAATGCGGCCTTTGCCATTTGGTTATCACCGCAATCAATCACAAGATCCAGATCACTCTCAATCAAGTCTCCAACCGTCTTGTCCGTGACAAAAGCATGATCACAGCGAATCGCTATGCTTGGATTGATCTCCAGGCAACGGGCAGCCATCACTTCAATCTTCGACTGACCAATCGTTGAGATCAGCGCATGAACCTGCCGGTTGGTGTTAGTGATACAGACGTCATCGAGATCAGCCATTCGGATTTCACCGATCCCGGAGCGTGCGAGACCTTCGACAACCCATGAGCCGACACCACCGATACCTACAACATAAACCCTTCTCTGAGAGAGCGATTGATAGGCCGTACCGCCATAAAGGCGATCAATGCCGCTGAATGCTTCGGGTGTGTTAACTGGCATCCTCTAGCGCCAAATCAAAAGTCTGGTGTAACGCACGAACAGCGAGCTCGAGATATTTTTCGTCCACAACAACAGAGATCTTAATTTCAGATGTCGATATCATCTGGATGTTGATGCCCTCAGTGGCGAGTGTCTCGAACATCTGGCTCGCAACGCCTGCATGTGAGCGCATGCCGACACCCACCACCGAGACCTTACAGATTTTAGCATCTTTACGGACCTCTCTAGCCCCGAGCTGAGAAGCCACAACCTCGAGTATTTCATGAGCAGCATCAACATCATTACGGTGAACCGTGAATGTAAAATCGGTCGTCTGATCCGCCCCAACGTTCTGGACGATCATGTCGACCTCAATATTTTTTTCACCAACCGGAGCCAAAATTTTTGCAGCAACACCTGGAACATCGGGCACACCAAGCAATGTCAACTTTGCCTCGTCGCGGTTAAATGCGATGCCGGAAATAACGGGTTGTTCCATGGACTCTAACTCCTCAGTGGTGATCAATGTACCGGGGCCCTCTTCAAAAGTGGACAGCACGCGGAGCGGTACATTGTATTTGCCGGCAAATTCCACCGACCGAATTTGTAAGACCTTTGAACCCAAAGACGCCATCTCAAGCATCTCTTCGAAGGTAATTTTGGATAACCTACGCGCAGACTCAACAATACGAGGATCGGTGGTGTATACACCATCCACATCCGTATAAATCTGACACTCCTCCGCATTCAAAGCCGCTGCCAACGCCACCGCAGTGGTATCCGAGCCCCCGCGACCGAGCGTGGTAATGTTGTTCTGGTCGTCCGTCCCCTGAAAGCCAGCGACGATCACAACATGCCCCGCTTTGAGGTCGGCACAGATGTTCTCGCTATCAATTGCCTCAATACGAGCTTTGGTGTGCGCACTGTCTGTGTGGATTTTTACTTGCCCACCGGTATAGCTCCTGGCTAGGCATCCGATCTCTGTCAATGCCATGGCTAGCAGCGCAATAGTGACCTGCTCGCCGGTTGATATGAGCACGTCCATCTCTCTCGGGACAGGTCGCTGGCTGATCTCATTTGCCATACCGATCAGACGATTTGTTTCGCCACTCATCGCGGAGACTACGACTACGACGTCGTGTCCCTTCTCTCTAAAACCTCGTACCTTTCGAGCCACTCCCTGGATATGCTCTACGGATCCTACACTGGTTCCACCGTATTTTTGGACGATTAACGTCATCGAACTTCCTAACTCAATTGCTCTTCAAGCCATCCAGGGACCGAATTTAGTGCCCCTGCCAAGGATGCTGGCTCGGTTCCGCCTGCCTGCGCCATGTCGGCACGTCCCCCGCCGCGACCCCCAACCTGTGTCGCGATAAATCCAATTAAATCGCCTGCTTTGACACGGTCCGTAAGGTTATCTGTAACCCCTGCAACCAGATTTACTTTATCGTCACGCACGGTCGCGAGGACCACGACCCCTTGAGACAGGCGATGTTTCAAGCGATCCATCGTGTCTCGGAGTGTCTTTGGATCTTGCCCATCTAGGCTCGCGACCAAACACTGCACCCCAGAAACATCAACGACGTCATCTAGCAAATCTCCTCCAGCTGCGGTCGCGAGTTTCATCTTGAGCGCATCGACTTCACGCTCTGATACCTTCACGCGCTCAGCCATCTGCTCGATCTTAGAAACAAGAGAATCGGCTCCCGTCTTTAAAAGGGTGGTGGCCTGACCTAGGATCGTCTCTAGGGCAAGCACATGGTCGAGAGCACCATCGCCTGTTACCGCCTCAATTCGGCGCACCCCAGAAGCGACCCCGCTTTCGGTAATTATCTTGAAAAGACCGATGTCACCTGTTCTCTTAACGTGAGTACCACCGCACAGCTCGACAGAGAAATCTCCCATCGACAAGACACGCACCTCATCATCATATTTCTCGCCAAACAGCGCCATTGCCCCGGCTGCCTTGGCTTCTTCTATAGGCATCACGCGGGTAACAACTTCCTCATTCTGGCGAATCTCATTGTTAACCATCGCCTCAATCGCTACGATCTCCTCGGCTTTGACCGGCTGTGGGTTTGAGAAATCAAAACGTGTCCGCTCGTGAGTGACTAATGATCCCTTCTGCGTCACGTGTTCACCAAGGACAGAGCGGAGCGCTGCGTGCAATAAATGCGTGGCCGAATGATTTAAAGCGGTTGCCTGACGCCTTGGGCCTTCCACTCGGGCATTGACAGTATCGCCAACCTTTAATTCACCTTTATCCAGCCTACCTTCGTGACCAAAGTGTGGACCGTATTTTTTAGTCTCCATTACCTGAAAAGATGCACTGGATGACGTCAGCGAACCCGAGTCCCCGTGCTGTCCACCGCTCTCTGCATAGAACGTCGTCTGATTCAGGACAACCACGCCCGACTCACCAGCACCGAGTGCCTTAACCTCATTACCCTCTCTCGCTAACGCGACGACGACTGCACTAGCATCCAAATGTGTGTAGCCGAGGAACTCTGTGGAGTCTTGTAAATCAAATCGAATCTGGCCCTCGACAGCAAAGCTTGACGCTTGACGTGACTTTGCTCGCTGCTCGGCCATCGCCTTTTCAAACCCGTCAATGTCCAACCCAAGGCTGCGCTCGCGGGCAATGTCATTGGTAAGATCCACCGGAAATCCATGTGTATCGTATAACCGGAAGATTAATTCGCCGGGAAGTACTTTCCCTTTCAGCGAGCCGATCGCTTCCTCGAGCACCTTCATGCCAGCGTCAAGCGTCTTTGCAAACTGCTCCTCTTCCTGCTTGAGTGCTGCGACGATGCGGTCCTCGTTATCTCGCAATTCTGGGTAGGCTTCACCCATTTCAGCTACGAGAGTGTGCACGATTTTATGGAAGAATAGACGATCGCAACCAAGCTTATTTCCGTGCCGTATCGCACGGCGTATGATCCTGCGTAATACATAGCCACGGCCCTCATTTGATGGCATGACCCCATCACAAATTAGGAAAGAACAGCTCCGAATGTGATCTGCTATGACGGCTAAAGATTTGGCTTCGAGGTCATCGGTATCTGTGACGTCAGCCGCGGCCCTCAGCAACGTCTGAAACAGATCAATTTCGTAGTTTGAATGAACACCCTGCATGACAGCAGCGATTCGCTCAAGGCCCATCCCTGTGTCTACCGACGGTTTTGGTAGAGGTGAACGGGTTCCGTCGGCGGCCTGCTCAAATTGCATAAATACGAGATTCCAGATCTCAATATAACGGTCGAGATCGTCATCCTCTGATCCAGGCGGTCCACCGGGCACATCAGGCCCATGATCGTAAAAAATTTCGCTACACGGACCACAAGGACCAGTGTCTCCCATCGACCAGAAATTATCTTTATCCCCCAAACGAGAGAGGCGGTTGCGATCGACACCAATTTTCTGAAGCCAGATATCCTCCGCTTCCTGATCTGAATCGTGCACTGTCACCCACAGACGCTCCTTGGGGAGCCCCAGACGCTCGGTTAGAAAGCCCCAAGCGAACCGAATCGCGTCTTCTTTGAAGTAATCCCCGAAACTAAAATTACCGAGCATTTCAAAAAATGTATGGTGTCTAGCGGTGTATCCGACGTTCTCAAGATCATTATGTTTACCACCAGCTCGCACACAACGCTGCGATGTGGTTGCTCGGTTGTAGGGCGTAGCATCTTCACCAGTGAATACATCTTTAAACTGCACCATACCTGCGTTGGTAAATAAAAGAGTCGGGTCGTTCCCCGGAATTAAAGGACTCGACGGCACGATGGTGTGGCCATTTTCCTTAAAGTATTCGAGGAACTGCGAACGGATTTCAGCACTTTTCATAGTTTTTCAATTATCTGAAAATCAAACGGTAAACAATGCTAGCGGAAAATCGCCTTGACTGCTTCTGTTGCATCTGAAAAATTAAATCCGCGGGTGGCTAAAAACCTTAGGGCTTTATCACGTGTTGGATCTTTTTTACCCTGGATCCATTTTTCAAGTACAGCGTGACAACGGTCCGATTCACTCTGATCGGCCTCATCAAAGTGACGCGCCACACCGCTAACATCAATTAGATGTGAACCAAGTTCTTGTTCGATCCGGCGACGGCCCTGACCTCGCTGTAGACGAGATCGGATCAGCATCTCAGCGAAACGCTCGTCTGACTGAAGATTCAGTTCAATCAAACGATCGAGCAGGACTTTACGCTCGGACTGAGACAAGGCGGGATGGCGACTTTGCAGTTTTCGATCGAGCTCGACCCGCGAGTGCTCTCGGTTAGCCAAACTAGCTGTTAACGTGTCGTAAGGATCAGCTGCCACTGTGTTGACGCATTGCCTCTAGACGAGCAAACAAGCTCGAGGTATCCCAACGTCCGCCGCCCATTGACTGTACCTCACCGTAAAGTTGATCGACGGCAGCGGTAACTGGTATGGACGAACCATTTTTACGAGCCTCAGCCAGGCAAATTGCCAAGTCTTTACGCATCCAGTCGACGGCAAACCCATGCTCAAATTTATTGGCAAGCATTGTCTCGTATCGATTTTCCATTTGCCATGACTGCGCGGCGCCCTTGCTGATAACGTCGACGACCTTTTGCGCGTCAAGACCCGATGCCCGAGCAAACGAAAGACCCTCAGACAATGCTTCAACTAAGCCGGCAATACAGATCTGATTCACCATCTTAGTCAGCTGACCAGTACCAACCTCACCCATCAAGGTACAAGCACGCGCGTAGGCATTGATGACCGGTGAAGCGCGGTCGAAATGCGTTTGGCTCCCTCCGACCATCACTGTTAAGGCACCATTCTCTGCGCCCTGTTGTCCGCCCGAGACCGGTGCATCCATGAAGCCCACGTTGAGTCCTTTCGCGGTACCGCATAGCTCACGCGCAACGTCAGCGCTGGCGGTCGTGTGGTCAACGAATAACGAACCCTCGCTCATTCCCGCAAATGCTCCTGCCTCTCCCAACGTGATACTTCGCACATCGTCATCATTACCGACGCAAGCAAACACGATCTCTTGTCCAATGGCTGCCTCTTTTGGTGTGGCCGCTAACGCCCCGCCGAATTCATTTGTCCACTTCTCGGCTTTTGCACCACTCCGGTTGTATACAGTGACTTTGTGACCAGCCCTCGCGAGGTGGCCGGCCATAGGGTAGCCCATCACACCTAAACCTAAGAATGAAACGTTCATCTGAAATCCCTCTTATTTTATTGATCGTGAAGCAAACCCTTGTCAGATAACTTTTCCGCTAGCGGATGCTCGTTTGTTCTTTTAATGGGGGCGAGCATTGCATGAATCCAATCTGGTGTAACCTCTTCAACGACCTTGAAGCGCCATTTAGGGTTCTTGTCCTTATCAACCAAAAGCGCTCGCACTCCCTCACACCATTCACCGTCAGACAACAAGCGCATGGCGAGATCGTGTTCTTGAAGCACAGCTTGGGTGAGGTTCTGATATTTAGCTCGCTGCTGTTGATAGCCTGCAACCATGGCAGCCCCAGGACTCGCTTGCTCGAGCCCATCAAAAAGTTCGGGGACCTCCTGATTCCAGAGCAGCATCGTATGCCAAACCGTCATGGGCGGCTGATGTCTGACACTGTTCCCCAAGCGGGCCCCGTTTTCTTCCCACGGTCCCTTCCGCGAGGATTCTGACGTTGCATTGTGCAAGACCGTCCCGATGTCTGACAACGCAGCTTCTTTCGAGGAATAATCCAGTTCAAGCACTGCGTCGAATACTTCAGTTTTTTCAGTGCGTGGTAATAGCCAGTCCGCTAAATTCAACCAACAGCCGTCTTCGGCACCGACTGTCGTACCACTCATCGCTAGGCATATCCCAAGCCCGTTAGGAACCCTATTCAAAAACCAACTACCACCACAATCTGGCACAAATCCGATGCGTACTTCCGGCATGGCTAGGTTGGAATGCTCGGTCACAAAGCGGACGTCAGCACCCTGAAAGATTCCCATGCCTCCGCCCATGATGTAACCATCGCCCCAAGCAAATATTGGCTTGGTACTGCAGCGGAGCCACACATCTAATAAATACTCATCCGCTAAATAGTCGGCGGAGCCCGTCAAATCAGTCAGGCCACCAGCCTGCCCATTGTCGGTGACATCGCGGACATCTCCACCAGCGCAGAACGCTTTTTCAGTAGATGATTCAATCCAAAGCCCCTTGACGACGGGATCGATCTCGACAGCTTCGATAATCCTCAATAACTCTCGAATCATGCCATGATCTAGCGCATTTAAAGCCTTTGGACGGTCCATCACCGCAACACCTAAGACGCCGTCCGCCTTGCCTAGCGGGACAGTGTAAAACCGAAGTGTTGGCTCTGACATCAATTCTCCATTGAACATAAAGATATCTTTATATTATTATATATCCCATGTGGAAATCCTATGACGACTATATTGACGTATTGAGGGCGATTTCTGAACCGACACGGTTCAGACTAACGCGTTTGTGTGCTCAAGGTGAACTCACTGTATCAGAACTGATGAGAATTGTCGGGCAATCACAACCTCGAGTTTCACGTCACTTAAAACTTCTTCAGGATGCTGGAGTCTTGGAAAGCTTCCGTGAACAACACTGGGTTTTCTATCGGGTCGCACAGAACAGTCCGAGCCAGCAGCTAGTTTCAGACCTTTTGCAACACTTACCGGCCGATGATGATTCGATGGATCTCGACCAAACGCGACTGAATGAGTTACGTGATGCGAGAGCAAAATTATCTGAAGAATTTGTCGAGACAGAGGTCCCCGACTGGCTTCGCTTGCATGAGTATCACGGTGATGAGCTGAGGTTCGGCGACGCTGTGCGAGGCGCGTTAGGTGGCAGAGAGGTAGGTCATTTACTTGATATCGCGACCGGGACCGGCCGCATGCTAAAAATCGCGGGGCCTTTGGCTGAAAGCGGTGTCGGTATAGATCTGTCAAAAAAAATGGTTATGGTCGCAAGGAACGCTCTGGCCGAGGCAGATCTTCCGCACCTGACCGTACGTCAGGAAGATATGTATCAAATGCGTTTCCCAGCGCGACATTTCGACACCGTAACGATAGATCAGGTGCTCTATTTTGCCTCCAACCCGGATGCGCTGATCAGAGAAGCTACTCGAGTGCTGAAACCCAGCGGACGACTTCTCTTGGTCGCCTTTACAGAGGCTGCTAACGCTAAAACACCACCCGCGGTCAGTATCGCAATATCAGACATTCGCTCTTGGCTTGAAGATGCCGGATTAAAAATTGTCACAACCAACGTTCTTCCTGGCGACGTGTTAGACATCAGTCTGTTGGTTTCTGAAAAAAGCAAGGACCGGTAATGGGTGCACCACGCGTATCGTTCGAATTTTTCCCACCGAAAACACCAGAAGCCGAAGTTAGTCTCTGGAAAACAGTTAATAGATTGGAGCCTCTCTGTCCCGAGTTTGTCTCCGTCACCTATGGTGCCGATGGATCGACCCGAGAACGTACCCATCAGGTGATCAAGGATATCTTGACCAAGACAAGTCTCAGGCCCGCTCCTCACCTCACCTGCGTCGGTGCACCGCAAAAAGAAATTGATACGATTGCCGATGAATATTGGAACATGGGCGTGAAACAGATCGTCGCACTCCGTGGCGACCCTGAGGGGGGCGCCGAGGCTGACTACATTCCCCATCCCGAGGGCTACGCGTATGCATCTGATTTGGTGCAAGGATTGCTCGAAAAGCACCCATTTGAGTTGCTCGTGGCCGCATATCCAGAAACTCATCCACAAGCAATTTCAGCCGATGAGGATCTTGAGAACCTCAGACGCAAGGTAGACTCTGGTAGCCGTCGCGCAATTACCCAGTTTTTTTTCGACAACGAAATCTTTCTTCGGTTCAGGGACCGTCTAGCTGCCGCACAAATTAACGTTGAGTTGATCCCAGGAATCCTACCTGTCACGAACTTCAATACACTCAAACGATTCGCGGATGCCTGCGGTGCATCGATCCCGCAATGTTTCTCCAAGCTGTTTGAGGGGCTAGATGAGGATCCGACGACGCGACAATTGATTGCGGCACATGCCGCGGTCTCGCAAGCAGAACACCTAGGCCGCGAGGGCGTGAATGATTTTCATTTTTATACGCTAAATCGTGCAGACCTAAGCTTTGCGGTATGCCACGCTTTGGGCGTCCGAGGTAGCACATGACCCGCGACGACCGAGTCGAATGGCTCGAGGCCACCCTGACTGAATCGATTGTTATTCTCGATGGTGGGATGGGTACCATGATCCAGGGCGCAGGTCTCGGGGAGTGTGACTATCGTGGCGAGCGATTCAAAGATTTTCCGCACGACTTGAAGGGGAATAACGATCTCCTAACGCTCACCCAACCTGACCTAATTGAGTCTATCCACAGACAATACGTTGACGCCGGTGCGAGCATCATAGAGACCAACACTTTTAACTCGAACCATCCATCCATGGCTGACTATGGGATGGAGGACATGGTCAGTGAACTGAACCAGGAGGCGGCCAAGCTCGCCCGATCGGTTGCTGACTCATGTGAACGACCAGTGCTCGTCGCGGGTGTGTTGGGGCCAACAAACAGGACCTCCTCTATCAGCCCTGATGTTAACGATCCAGGTGCTAGGAATATCACATTCAATCAACTTGTCGAGACCTATACGGATGCGACATATTCTCTGTTGGAGGGTGGTGCTGACCTGATTATGGTCGAGACCATTTTCGATACATTGAATGCTAAAGCGGCGCTTTTCGCGATCGATGAAGTCGCACGTGCGACCGAGATCCAGATTCGTATCATGATCTCCGGCACAATTACCGACGCCTCGGGTCGGACACTGTCCGGTCAAACCACAGAAGCGTTTTGGTTTTCAGTCCGCCATGCAAAGCCGTTGACTATCGGTTTGAACTGCGCCCTTGGGCCCAAAGAACTCCGTCCGTTCCTGGCCGATCTATCGCGCGTCGCAGACACGTTTGTTTCGGCACATCCGAACGCGGGTCTACCTAACCAGTTTGGTGAGTATGACCTCGACGCCGTTGAGATGGCTGAGATTGTCGCTGAATACGCGAAAGCGGGTCTCGTGAACATCATTGGCGGTTGTTGTGGTACCACACCCGAACACATCCGATTGATCGCAAATAACGTGACGACTGAAAAACCAAGGCTACCACCAACACCCCAGCCTGTGATGCGACTGTCCGGACTTGAGCCATTTATTGCCGATGACACGACCGGGTTCGTAAACGTTGGTGAGCGGACTAACGTCACGGGCTCTGCGATGTTCAAACGATTAGTCCTCAACAACCAGTTTGACGAAGCACTCGCTGTCGCTCGTCAGCAGGTGGAAAACGGGGCACAGGTCATCGACATAAACATGGACGAGGGGATGCTCGACTCTCAATCGGCCATGGTAACGTTCTTGAATCTGATCGCTTCTGAACCGGATATCTCGAAGGTCCCGGTGATGATTGACTCGTCCAAATGGGAAATCCTAGAGGCCGGCATGCAGTGCGTGCAAGGTAAGGGAATCATTAACTCTATCTCACTCAAAGAAGGCGAGGAAATTTTCTTAGAACAAGCCCGAAAGATTCGACAATACGGGTTTGCTGTCGTGGTCATGGCCTTTGACGAAAAAGGCCAAGCCGATACTCGCGAGCGAAAACTAGAGATCTGCCGACGTTCGTACAGGTTACTCACCGAGCTTGTCGGTTTTCCTGCCGAGGATATCGTGTTCGATCCAAATGTATTTGCTGTAGCGACGGGAATTGAGGAGCACAACAATTACGCGCTAGATTTCATCAATGCCTGTAAAGACATTACCAGGCATTGCGCGCATAGTTATATCTCGGGAGGGATCTCCAACGTCTCATTCTCTTTCCGCGGAAACGACTCCGTTCGGGAAGCAATGCACTCAGTCTTTTTGTTCCATGCAATCCGCGAAGGCCTCTCGATGGGTATCGTGAATGCAGGACAGTTAGCTATTTATGAAGACATCGACACGGAACTTCGAGCGCTCGTGGAAGACGTTATCCTGAATCGACGCAACGATGCAACGGAACGTCTCGTCGATATCGCACCGAAATACAACGTCGACAAAGAAGAGGACAACACAACCGTTGCCGAGTGGCGTAGCGGGACCTGCGAGGAGCGACTGGCCTACGGGCTCATCAAGGGAATCGATACCTTTGTGGTCGAGGATACCGAAGAAGCGCGACTGAACGTAACGCGTCCACTGGCGGTGATCGAGGGGCCCCTGATGGAGGGA
The DNA here is from genome assembly GCA_913042205.1 of uncultured Gammaproteobacteria bacterium. Taxonomy (GTDB): domain Bacteria; phylum Pseudomonadota; class Gammaproteobacteria; order Pseudomonadales; family Litorivicinaceae; genus HIMB30. The sequence continues at coordinate 104,685 of CAJWIY010000001.1, read as the reverse complement.
ATGAACACCGTCGGTGATCTATTTGGTGCGGGTAAAATGTTCTTACCGCAAGTTGTTAAATCTGCGCGGGTGATGAAGAAAGCGGTCGCGCATCTCATCCCATTTATCGAACAAGAAAAGGAAGCCGCGGGCGACACCAGTCAGGAGCATGGCGTTATCATCATGGCGACCGTCAAAGGCGATGTACATGATATCGGCAAAAACATCGTCGGCGTGGTCTTGCAGTGTAATAACTTCAAGGTCATCGATTTGGGCGTGATGGTACCGACCCAGACAATTCTGGACGCGGCGCGTGAACATAACGCAGACATCATTGGTCTGTCGGGTCTTATCACGCCATCACTTGATGAAATGGTTACGGTAGCCTCGGAGATGGAACGTCAGGGATTCGCGTGTCCGCTTCTGATTGGTGGCGCGACAACATCACCCGCACACACCTCGGTGAAGATCGATCCTGCATACTCTGGGCCTGTCCTTTACGTGAAGGATGCCTCACGCGCTGTGGGCGTTGCCTCAAAGCTTCTGAGTGATGAACGAGAGACATACCACCAAGAGATCGCAACCGATCACGAGACAAAGCGAAGAGCCCACGCCGGGAAAGCACCGAAGAAACTCCTCTCGATAGAGGAAGCCAATTCACGGCGTGCGGGCCTTACATTTGACTCAACAACGATCGCACAGCCGAAAACCACTGGCACCGTTGTGCTAAACGATTATCCACTGGACGCATTGTTGGATACGATCGATTGGATGCCCTTTTTCAATGCATGGGAATTCAGTGGTAAGTTTCCCGATATTTTAAACGATCCACGGAAAGGTCCCGAGGCGCGAAAGCTTTACGATGACGCGCAGGTAATGCTCGATAAAATCGTTGATGAAAGATGGTTACGGGCCGATGCCGTCGCCGGATGCTTCCCCGCCTACTCAGACGGGAACAGCATCGTGATTTTGGATCCAAATAATCATGAGCTTGAGTTGCTCCGAACGCACTGGCTCCGGCAACAACGCCCGATGCCTGACGGCAAGCCACAACTGTGCTTAAGTGATTTTATTGCGCCAAAGAAATCCAGCCAGATTGACTATATTGGTGCATTCGCTGTCACCACCGGTCATGGTATTGATGGTCATGTCAAAGCATTCGAGGATGCACACGATGACTATCAGGCTATCCTTCTAAAGGCGCTGGCCGATCGCTTCGCCGAAAGTTTTGCAGAACACCTGCATCGGCGTATCCGCAAAGAGTTTTGGGGATACGCAAATAATGAATCATTATCGAACGAGGAACTAATTCGCGAGAAGTATCGTGGGATCAGACCCGCACCTGGCTACCCCTCGTGTCCCGACCATCGCGAGAAATGCTCTCTATGGTCACTGCTCGATGTTGAATCAGCGACCGGTATCTCTCTCACCGATAGCCTCGCCATGTGGCCCACATCCTCAGTCAGCGGCCTCTATTTTGCTCACCCAGATGCAAGGTATTTCACTTTGGGTCAGATCGGAAAGGATCAACTTCAGACCTACTCCGACCTCCGAAACGAGCCCATTGACGAGAGTGCTCGGTGGCTCGCGCCTGTTTTGGGGTGACCGAAAAAGCTAGTGCTTGGTCCCCAAAACATCAGACACGTGAATCCGGGTCGCGGCCTCTGGCTGTCCGAAGTAGTCGACCCGTGCATCGAAGACATAGTAGCCCTCGGAGATCATGAACCCAATCAGAAACAATAAGGCTAATGGGGGAGCCAAGACGGTCCCAATCAGCGCCATACGTTCCCACATCAAGTGCATAAACACCGCCATAATAAAACCCGCCTTCAAAAGCATAAAGGCAATGATTAGGGTCCAACGAAGCAGTCCCTGAAAGTCGTAGTAGTCCACCATATAAGAAGCGATACTGAGCACAAATAGCAGTGTCCAGACCTTTAAATAAATCCCTATCGGGTGATGATTTTGATCAGCCTCGGAACTCATGTCTCTGTCTCCCTACCAAAGATAAAAGAATGCGAAAATAAACACCCAGACGAGATCAACGAAGTGCCAATAAAGTCCGGTAATTTCTACGATCTCGTAATTACCACTTTTATCATAGTCGCCCTTTCTGATTTTGTTGGCGACGATCAAGAGGTATAGAACACCAATCGACACATGCACCCCATGGAAGCCCGTCACCATGAAGAAAATAGATCCGAACTGTGGCGCACCAAAAGGATTGGCCCAGGGCCTCACACCCTCAGAAATGAGCTTAGACCACTCGAACACCTGCATCCCGACAAAGGTCGCACCGAACAATGCAGTAATTACCATGAACCAGAAAATCTTCTGCTTATCCCGGAAATGGGCATACCGAACCGCCAGCGCCATGGTCCCGCTACTAGTGATCAGAACAAATGTCATTATTGCGATAAGGATCAGAGGGAGATTGTGCCCAAATAACTCTAACGCAAATACCTCGCTTGGATAGGGCCATGGGTCAGTGGTTGTTCGCCTAACGTTTAAATAACCAACCAAAAAACAGGTGAAAATAAACGTATCACTGACCAGGAAAAGCCACATCATGGCCTTGCCCCAAGGCACATGGTAGGTCTGTTTTTCGGAAGACCAGTCCTTTACAAATTCCGATGTTCCGGCCGGGTTTGCTATATCCGTTGCACTCATCTCTAAGAGTCCCTTCTTAAGTATTCAAAAACAAAGCGAACAGCCCCACCCACAAAAGCAACAGGTAGTGCCAATAGATTGCACAGAGCCTGACAGTCTCGCTGACCTTGTTCGGTTCATCACGATCCAAGAACGCAGACATCGTGGCAGAAAGCCAGACCCACAGCCCCCCAATAAGGTGGAGCGCATGGAGCCCAGTTAATAAATAGAAAAATGATGAGGCAGCAGTACTGTCAACCAGATGGCCATTCTCATGAAGTATTCCCCAAGCCGCGGACTGACCATACAGGAAAGCCAAGGTCAGTAGAGCGCCGACACTCAATCCTATCTTGGTGGCAAGCGACCTATTTGCGCGAGATTCTCTTTTGGTGAACTCAATAACCCCACTCGTCAGGACCAAAATCCCAGTATTCAGCCACAATAAATCCGGCTCTTGGAGTACCTCCCAATACCCAGCACCACAAAAGAACGGACTACTTGTATCGACCTCCATCCGCATAAGGTAAGCGACCCCGAAGAGTGCAAACAGAACACTCGCGACCGCAAGAAACAGATTCAGCGCCAACTGCTGCGGGGATGTGGAGACACTCATCATGTCTCCAGCAATGGCACTCGCCGCCTCGCCCTGGTGGTCCCAAGGCTTATTCAGTATTGCCTTAAGAAATCTCAATGCTCTGACTCCTTAAACACGTCCCCTTTTTTCTTCATGACCACATCACCCGGTGGGACCGATTGCGGCACAAAATCGTCTTTGACGCCAGGAGTAGCATACTCGTAGGCCCAGCGATAGACGACCGGTAGATTCGGCCCCCAGTTACCATGATGGGGCGGCGTATGAGGGGTGTGCCACTCTAACGAGGTCGCTTCCCATGGGTTTGGATCGGCTTTTTCGCCTTTCCAGAGGCTCTTGAATACGTTGATAAAGAACACGACCTGAATTGCAGCCACGATCAGAGCCGCAACGGTGATAGCGGCGTTAAGCTCGAACGCAGATTCGGGGATGAAATCAGTAGTACCAAGCGCAAAATAACGCCGTGGTACACCCAATGCGCCGATGTAGTGCATTGGCAAATAGATTGCGTAGGTACCCAGAAAAGTTCCCCAGAAATGGATTTTACCCAGCTTCTCATCAAACATCCTGCCGCTGATTTTAGGGAACCAGTGGTAGATCGCTGCAAACAAAACAAGAACCGGTGACACGCCCATCACCATGTGAAAATGAGCGACCACAAAATAGGTATCAGAGAGTGGTAGATCCACGGTCACGTTCCCGAGGAAAAGACCCGTCAAACCGCCGTGGATGAATGTGAAAATAAAGCCCATCGCGAACAACATCGGGACCGTCATTCGGATATTCCCCTTCCATAACGTGAGAACCCAGTTGTAAACCTTGATCGCGGTCGGAACCGCAATAATCAGCGTAGTGAATGCGAAGAAAAAGCCAAAATATGGATTCATTCCACTCACATACATATGGTGCGCCCAGACGATAAAGCTCAGCCCGCCAATCGCTACAATCGCCCAAACCATCATCCGGTAGCCGAAGATGTTACGACGAGCGTGGGTACTTAGCACATCAGACACCAGGCCAAAGGCTGGCAGAGCGACGATATAAACCTCAGGATGCCCAAAGAACCAAAACAAGTGCTGGAACAGAATTGGGCTTCCACCCGCGTGCTCAACAGATTCTCCCAGAGATATCATAGCGGGCATAAAAAAGCTGGTCCCCAATAAGTGGTCAAACGCCATCATGACTGCTGAGACAAACAGGGCCGGGAACGCGAACAATCCTAGGATCGTTGCCACAAATATACCCCAAACCGATAGCGGCATCCTCATCAGAGTCATGCCATGAGTTCTGGCCTGCAGGACTGTTGTCACGTAATTCAACCCGCCCATCGTAAAAGCAACAACGAAGACAGCCAAAGAGAGAAGCATCAGAAGAATGCCACCCTCCGCGCCCGGCGTACCTTCAGTAATCGCCTGAGGCGGATACAAGGTCCACCCAGCGCCCGTCGGACCACCCGCCACAAAGAAACTCGCCGCCAAAATGATGACCGACAACAGATAAAACCAGTAACTCAGCATATTCAGGAACGGGAACACCATATCCCTAGCACCGATCTGCAGAGGAATCAGATAATTACCAAACCCACCCAAGAACAGTGCCGTGAGAAGATAAACAACCATGATCATGCCGTGCATGGTCACGTACTGGTAATAGTCTGTCGGATCGATGAACGCGAAGGTGTCTGGGAAGCCCAATTGCAGTCGCATCAACACCGACAACACCAGAGCCACTACACCAATCGCGATCGCGGTCCCACCGTACTGGATCGCAATTACCTTATGATCCTGACTCCAGATGTATTTCGTTATAAAGCTCTGCGGATCATGCATCTCATCCGGACGATCCGCTATCGGTACGTAAGCCATTCTTGCTTCCTCAACATTCCAAAAAATTAATTCGCTTTACTTGCCGCTACATAGCTAGGGTCGCTATAGCCCAACCCGGATATGTATACAGCCACATCGTTTATCGCCTGGTCATCACCCAAAACTGACACCATTAATTGCATCTGGTGACCCAAGTCATCCTCCGGATGTGCGCCACGCACTTTGTCTCTAAAGTGTCTCAGCTGCCGGGCCAGGTACCAATCGTCCATTCCGGCCAGCTTTGGCGCATGTACCGACCACACACCCCGTCCGTTGTCACCGTGACACACGCTACAGTTGTGGTCGTAGAGCTCTTTACCATTTTTCAGGTTGCCACTCAGGGTCTGTTTAGTCTGAGTAGCCGGAAGCGAATTAATGTAGGCGGACAGGTTCCGTATCGTTTGACTGTCTGGCAACGCGGCGGCTAGACCGATCATTTGCGCACCGTAAGTGTCTGCAGGATTGCCGCCTCTGATACCCGTCTTGAAGTGCTCCAACTGGGCGGTCACATACCAGTCTTGTAGACCAGCGATTTGTGGGGCATTTAGTGCTGGATTACCCTCACCCTGCACACCATGACAACCCGCACACATGGCATATGTGGCCTGGCCGTTGGCCCTATCAACTCTCGCAAGAGCTAGGGCATCCTCGTAGGTATTTTGGGAGGCCAGCCACTGGTCAAAATCGGCCTGCTCCTGGACCTTAACCCTACCCCGCATAACAAAGTGGCCCACACCGCAGAGCTCCTCACAGAGGATGTCGTATGTCCCTGTCTTGGTAGGCGTCAGCCACAGATAGCTCACCGCGCCCGGCACCATATCCATCTTCACGCGAAACTCCGCGACAGCGAAATCGTGCAGGACATCCTTTGACCGCAGGACAACCTTGACCGGCTTGTCGACCGGCAGATGCATAATAGCGCTCTCGACCAAAATATCGTCCCGCCCGGCCGGGTCATCCTCCTTCATCCCGAAGGGGTTTGCCTCGGTGATGAGGCCAGGATCAGCAGCACCTAACTTGCCATCGGCCCCGGGATAGCGGTAGGCCCACTGCCACTGCTGCCCAGTAACCTCAACCACATGCGCCTCCTCGGGTGGGTTAACGAAGTCGGCCCAAACAAACAGTCCCGGGGCAAGCAAGGCAGCAACCCCGACAGATGTGATTCCTGTAAGCCAGATTTCCAGTTTCTTGTTCTCGGGCTCGTACTCAGCCCTACGCTTCTTCGAGTACCTGTATTTGTAGACCGTGTAAGCTAAGAAAAGATTAATCACAACGAAAGCGAACCCTGTCACCCAGACAGTGATATCTATCGTTGTATCGATGGAGCCCCAATTCGAGGCGATTGGGGTGAGCCACCAAGGACTCCATGCGTGGAATATGACCGAGCCTATAACTAGGAGTGCTATTATAATTGCGAACGCCATGCTTAAGTTATCCTTTACTTTGCGCGTTTTTTTAATGCCTCGCCCGGCCAAAATTAGATAGCCGAGCGATGCTTCGATTTTTAAGTTACCGGAGAGACTACCCCCGCCCGGATCGCTTTATGTGTCCCCTTAATAACTTCCAACGTACTAAACGGGTTCATGAAACGACTATCACTTGCCACCAGCTTTGCCTCCGGATGCCTCGAGGCCATCATATCGAAAACATTTTCCAACTGTGTCTGCTTAGCGTATACCAAAACCAAATATTTTCCAGCCTCGATGTCCGGCATGAAGCGTTCGATCTTACGATTGCGTTTAGCCCAACCATCTAAGCCACCGACCCAGCACCCAAACATTGTGTAAAACACAACTATAGCCAAATAAGCTAAGAAGGGAAGCTGCATCGGAAAGGGATCGATAAGCTTTATCACCAGAGCGATTACCATACCGCCCAAGAAACCAAGAAGCGTCCCAATTATAACCTCGCGAACAATATCCAAGGTCTCTAGATAATTACTTGAATGTAGGTGCTTGCGAGCGAGCCCGGCCTCATCGTGGCTTACAATGTGGACGAACCCATCGCCAACCCCCGCCTCGTGGAGGTCGTCGGATACCCTGTGGGTACTCACAAGGTCTGGTGTCAAATAGTATAGACACTTCATTTAGGGCCCCTTCCAAGTTTATTTTTATCGAACGGAAAGTAACTAAATTCTACTGCGGACCAACCCTCATACACCCGCTATTTACGGTCGCTTTTGTGACCCGCTAAACCGATCATTGTCGCTGCCAACAAGACTTGGTGCTGTATTCTTCCTCTTGTATACCGAGTTTATTTTTTTGATGCAAGCCGCTTAGACCTTGGTATTAACCTTTATCTTCAGTGTTCCTAGCCCTTTGGTAGCTGATAACCGCGGCGGCAGCGCTCGCTGTTCCGAGAACTATACCCCCAACCAACGCATCGATCGCTTGGATGGTACCCCCCTCCAGAATGGTCGAGACGGTTCCCACAAAGCACACCAATGAAATGGCTCCCGAGACTATAGATATCATTAGATACAAAAGCCGAATCACGCTAAAAGCCTGTCCCTACTGTGTTGACTCATCCACAAGTTCCTCGTCTCACTTGAGCCACCTGATAAAGCGATCTTTTAGGCCAGAGCAAGCTATAAAAAATACTGCCAAGACAGACAAAGCCATACCAAACCACTGCATCGCATAGGAAAAATGCATACCAAGGTCTGGGTTTATGACTGGCCAGTATCGAACCAGCACCCCAGGGACGTCTTCACCCGCTCGAACTAGATAAGGATAAATCGGACCATCGAATATATCTTTCAAATTTGTTGCGCCGATATCCTTTGTTATCAGTGGCCATTCAACATCCCTCAACTCTTCCGCGCCCACCTCAACATCAGACTCGGGCACGTATATCTGCCCGGTTAAACGGATCTCGCCAATAACAGGGGTAATTTTTTCAACGAGCTGGGTTGGAGATGGCGCGGTTATCCAACCGCGGCTCACCAGAACAACCCCATTGTCCTCCCGGATCCTAAACGGTGTGATTACCTCGTAGCCAATCATATCCTGATAGTGTTTATAGATGAGAAAGATATTTTTATCATTCAAGTAATGGCCGTTAATGAACACACCCTTACCTTGCAACGAGATCCGATCAGAGACCAGCCCCCCGAACGAGAGCTCTCTCAAATTAACCGGCTCTTGAGAGGCCAAAACCTCTGATTGTTCCAACGCCTCTATTTTGGCTTTAGCCTTACCAAACTGCCAAATGCCCAAACTACTGAACGCAAGAAATAAGAGAAACGCGATGACCGCAGACAACCAGTGAAACCGAATACGCAATCCGAAGCATTCGAAACAAACCATCACCTTTCCTGTGCCTCAGACATTATTGGTAACAAACCGGTAGCTCGAACGTAATTTCAGCCTACCGCCCTCCTCGACATAATGAAATCACAAATCGTATCTGACCCAAACTAAAACCTCCTCAACGGTAAGTCCTGATTAAATCAATAATAGTTTCCAAGGCAAGGACTTGGAAATGCATATTGACTATGGGAACTCAACCGCACGGCAATGGTCTACCAAAAAGAGCAAGAAAAATGATAGAGGTGATACGGAGATACGATCACCCCTAAAGGAATTTGCCTCGGCCGAACAGTCTGACGATTTCTCTTTAGACCACGGAGCCGATGACTTCACTGTCTCTAAGACCGAGCCGAAAACCCCCAGATGCCGAAGGTTTCTCTGTCATGTTCTGCAGGGGTGATTTAGCGTTACGTGATTCCGAGTTGATTACGTTAGAGCGATTGAACTTCAATCGAATCGTAGCCATCGCGATCCTCATTATGAGGGGTAAATGCACATATCGAGGGCAAGACAATTCCGATACCTCTATTACTAAAGCCACGCCGCGGAACATCGAAGGTGGGTGGAAATCTGCATTTCTGCAAAGATGAACTGGGTCTGAGAACATGCCGGGCTGGTGTGTTTTTACTGATAGATACTTCTTTTCAAAGAGGGTAGATCTCTGACTCTCTTCGTAAAGAATAAGATTTCCGGGTTTCATCGAATAGCTCGGGCTTTTCCATCTCAAACGCACGAAACACTGACTCTCGGAGTGCTCTATCTGTTTCAGTCATAGGGCATGCCCTTAAAATAGCCTCGATACGCGTATCGCATACCGGCCGTGAACCAGCGGCCAACTCTAGGAATGCCTCGTCATCAATCTCTTTAAGTCCAAACCCGAACATGGCTGCTGCCTGCTCCAGTACTTTTTTTGTTCCTCGATACTTTCCTTCGGCAGAATAGCCTGCAATATGAGGACTTATTCGCCAGCATCGGCTAATCAGAGCGTCACCAATCACAGGCTCATTAGGAAATACATCCAACACCAAATCAAAGTGGGTATGCTCCAGCAGATCATGTTCGTGTAATACCTGACCCCTTGAGGCATTGATCAACAGTGCTTGTCGCTTCAAACCCGAGAGCACGTCAGCGTCTAGCAGCCGCTCAGTGGTATAAACCCCCTCCGTTACCCGCGGGACATGCAATGAGATCAAGTCAGATTGACGAGCGAGATCTTTCAAAGGAATGTGATCTGGCAGGCTGCCCGAATCAAATCGAGGTTGATCTGAGAGTAATACTCGGATCCCTAGCTCATGCGCCCGCTGATTCAACAAAGTACCCACGGCGCCGACACCAATCACACCCAGTGTCATTTCGTCGATCCTGCGGCCTCTTGATTTTGCCCAAGTAATGATATGGGAAAGCACATAGTCGGTAACGGCAAAGGCATTGCAGCCTGGCGCAGATGCGACTGTTATATTTCGTGCTGCAAGGGAAGTCAGGGGCAGATGGTCGGTTCCGATTGTTGCTGTTCCAATGAAGCGAATTGAATCAGGTAAATGATCAGCCGAAAACCTTGCGGTTGACCGAACAAGAAGAGCATCTGCTCCTTCTAATAGTGACCTTGAAATATCACGACCGGAATACCAACGGAGTTCTAAATTACTCGGGACCAACTCTCTCAGTCCAAGCAGTCCCTCATCAGCTACAAACACGGTCATTAAAAGTTCCCTGAAGCGAAATCGGTGATTGTCACCTATACTCGTGTCTCAGACAAAGCCACGACCTAACATGCTGAAAATAGAACCGCCACTGATCGAACTATTACCGGAGCCCCAAAGTTCAAATAAAACGCTCTCAAATCTACCAAAAAGTGCGATTCCACTAGCGATTGCTGAAATTGCCGCCCGCTCGAATTCACTGGTCTTGGTGTTGGTCGAGAAATCACAGGATGCCCAGCAGCTAGTAAACGATCTACATTTTTATTTGGGTCAAGAACATCACCTCGATGATGAGGGTGAAGCAGATGGTCCTGCGGAGGTTCCGATCGTACACTTACCGGATTGGGAAACCTTACCCTACGACAGCTTTTCCCCACACGAAGACATCACATCCGAAAGGCTGAAAGCGTTAAGCCAATTGGATGACCTGCATCGTGGTCTTCTGATCCTACCAGTGCAAACACTGGCACACCGACTACCGCCGCGAGAACACCTAGATGGTCAGCGATTTGTTCTCAAAGTTGGTGACCAGTTCGATATACACAGTGAACGTCGGCGACTGGAGGCGAGCGGATATCATGCTGTAGAAACCGTCAGAGAGCATGGTGAATTTGCGGTACGTGGGGCGATTCTTGACGTGTTCCCGATGGGATCTATCCAGCCGTTACGTGTCGAACTCTTTGACAAAGAGATCGAAAGCCTGCGAGCCTTCGACCCGGACACCCAACGGACCATCACCAAGGTCGATTCAGTCACGCTCTTACCGGCACGCGAAATTCCCCTAACAGAGGCTGGAATCGCCCGTTTCAGACAAAACTGGCACGAGACCTTTGAGGGCAACCCGAGGGAGTGCTCAATCTATCAGGACGTATCGTCAGGGCTAGCGCCTCCGGGAGTCGAGTACTATGCCCCGCTCTTCTTCAACAAAATGGCATCGCTTTTTGACTATTTGCCGGCGGATACACTGACCATCCGCGTGGGACTACTTCACGGTGCGCTTGAACAATTTTGGAATGATGTGTCAACACGCTACGAAAGCCTACGACACGACCGCATGAGACCGATTCTTGAGCCACAAAAACTTTTCTTTCGTACTGAAGAGTTACTCGCTGGCCTGAAGGTCTTTGCCTCGGTTGAGATCAAGGATGGCGATTCCAAGCATCCTCGGATTCGCCCCCTCCCAGATATAGCTTTTGACACTAAATCAGATGATCCAGCCTCGAAAATCAGAGCATTCATCGACAGCAGCAAAGCAGTTTGCTTCGTCGCTGAGTCAGCCGGCCGACATGAGGCGCTTTTGGAGCTTTTGACCAGACACGGCATTCGACCAGAACCAATCCAACAGGTCGGTGATCTTTCATCAGAAACACAAAACTGTGCGATTACACTTGGCCTGCTTGATCAGGGTCTTGTCGTCGATGAAATTGCCATCATTCCAGAGAGTCAACTGTTTGGTCGCCGTGTACCACAAAGACGCCGACGAAAACAGCATGAGATCGCGACCGATCTTATTGTGCGCGACCTTTCTGAGATCTCAGAGGGCGTCCCAATTGTCCATATTGACCACGGTATCGGACATTACAAAGGCCTCGAGACTATCACCCTCGGTGAAGACATAAATGAATTTGTAGTCGTTGAGTATCAGGGCGGTGCGAAGCTATACATTCCGGTCACCAATCTCGGGGTATTGAGCCGATACGCGGGTGGTGACCCAGATTCGGTTTCAGCCCACAAACTTGGAACCGATCGCTGGAACAAAGCCAAACAGAAAGCGGCTGAAGAGGTTCGAGACAAGGCAGCTGATCTCTTAGACATCTACGCCAGACGTGCGGTCAAAGAAGGCTATGCACATCGGATTGATGAGATGCAATACGACCGTTTTTCTGACGGTTTTCCATTTGAATTAACACCCGATCAAGAGATATCTATCGAAGCAGTAATCACCGATCTTAGAGCACCCAGACCCATGGATCGCCTTGTGTGCGGCGACGTCGGATTCGGCAAGACAGAGGTCGCAATGAGGGCAGCATTTGCTTCGGTTTGCAGTGGAACGCAAGTGTGTGTCTTGGTGCCGACAACACTTCTCGCTCAGCAGCACTTTGAATCATTCCGAGACCGTTTTGCCGATTGGGCTGTATCCATTGAAGTCTTGAGCAGATTCAAATCCGCAAAAGAGACCAAGGCTATAATCGAGCGTGCAAACAATGGCCGGGTGGATATTGTCGTCGGTACCCACAAACTTTTATCGAGTAACCTGAAACTACCAAACCTTGGTCTTCTGATCATCGACGAGGAGCACCGTTTTGGAGTGGCGCAGAAGGAGAGATTAAAGAAATATCGATCCGATGTGGATGTCCTGACGCTAACGGCAACGCCTATTCCACGAACCTTAAATCTATCGATGGCTGGCATTAGAGACCTGTCAGTCATCGCAACGCCGCCAGCACGTCGCTTATCGATCAAAACATTTATTAAACAAAAGGATCGCGCGCTTGTGAAAGAGGCGATCCTTCGCGAACTGCTCCGGGGCGGTCAGGTGTATTACCTGCATAATGAGGTCAAAAGCATCGAGCGCTCGGCTGACGATATCCGACAGCTCCTGCCCGAGGCCCGAGTTGTTGTGGCCCATGGCCAAATGCGAGAGCGTGATCTTGAAGATGTGATGACGGATTTTTATCATAAAAAGTACAACGTCCTGGTGTGCTCGACCATTATCGAAACAGGCATCGATATCCCGTCTGCAAACACCATCTTAATCGAGCGGGCTGATCAGTTCGGTTTGGCTCAACTACATCAATTGAGGGGACGAGTTGGTCGGTCACATCATCAGGCATATGCCTACCTCCTGACACCAGATCCGCGGTCTATGACTGCTGACGCCATGAAGCGTTTGGAGGCGATCGAAGCCGCCAGTGACTTGGGTGCTGGATTCCAGTTGGCGACCCATGACCTCGAGATTCGAGGCGCGGGGGAGCTTTTGGGCGAGGAACAGTCAGGTAATATGCAAACTATCGGCTTTTCTCTTTACATGGAAATGCTTGACGAGGCCGTAACGGCGATTCGGGAGGGGCGCATACCCGATTTTGACCAGACAGAATCAGCGCACGCCGAGGTAGATCTAAAGATCCCTGCTTTGATTCCGAATGACTATCTCAATGACGTGCCGTTGCGGCTTCAGCTCTACAAACGGATCAGTTCGGCGACGTCGGATGAGCTGCTCTCTGAAATCGAAATAGAAATGATCGATCGGTTCGGCTTGCTTCCAACACAGGTAAAAAACCTGTTCGAACAGGCCAAAATCCGTCTGGTTGCCGAGTCTCTCGGTATTCAACAAATCACCCTAGGTCCGAAGTCTGGCAGAATCGAATTTCGTGAAAAGACGAAAGTCGATCCAATGATTCTCATCAGTCTGGTACAGTCCCAGCCGGATGAATACAAACTTGATGGTGCTACCGCATTGAAAATTATTCGAGAAACAGTCGGTACGGAAGCACGATTTGGTTTTATTTACGAAATTCTCGATGCGTTAAAAAGGCCCCCGACCAAATGACAAACTGGATCCCCAGTCTTTTAATCACAACACTCACGACATCTTTCGCCTATGCCGAAGTAAGACCCTATGCTCTTGAGGTGTTAATATTTTCGCGCCCGGAGCCGGTACAGTCCATAACCGAGGTTTTCCCAGTGACAGAGCCCGAAGCACCCCAAAGCTTCGACTTACAAGTGGCGCTGGACTCAGGCTTTAACAACCTGACACCCCTTCCTGACTCAGGTCGTATACTCAGAAACTCTGCACTTCGCATCCGTACACAACTCAACGGGCAAGTTCTATTCCACAAGCGCTGGATTCATCCATTGACCAAAAAGCAACAGTCAAACCCCTGGTTCCGGATCTCTGGCATAACCGAAGATGGTCTCAGTCTGCGGGGTTATCTGAGGTGGTCAATTGACCGATTCATTGAGGTGGATACCGATTTGAGGGTGACACGTGCCAGTATTCGACAGGCACCCGACGGAAAGACTATTGACGAAGTGTATCTAATGCGAGAGTTCAGAAAGATGTCATCGAAAGACATTCATTATCTGGACCATCCAGCGTTCGGCGTCATCATCGCTGCCGAACCGATTCAGCCGGCAGAACCTCAGGCTCAACCTGCAAATGTAGCGTCTGAGTTGGAAACGCCACCTCTGCCCCAAGCCCAGTGATCAAGTCATACGCCTTAAGCAGCACATCCTCTTTAACCGTATGATATTCAGCCCACACCGTGGTCTTGGTAAAACAGTAGATGAAGAAATCAAGAGAACTCGGCCCGAACTGATTGAAATTCACCATCAGGGTCTGTGAATTGTCAATGTCGGGGTGTTGCTCAAGCATTGATTTCACCTGTTCTCCAATCCGACGGATCTGTTCAGCATCGTCATACCGAACACCGATAGTCTCATAAATACGACGATGCGACATTCGTGATGGATTCTCAACAGCGATAGATAAGAAGGTTGCGTTTGGGACGTAGAGGGGACGCTTGTCAAACGTCCGGATAGTTGTAAGTCTCCAACCCAGTGATTCAACAGTCCCCTCGATATCACGATCCGGTGAACGGATCCAATCGCCCACACCGAAGGGACGGTCAAGAAAAATCATCAGACCACCAAAAAAATTGGATAACAAATCTTTTGCGGCAAAGCCAACAGCGATACCACCCAAACCACCAAAAGCTAATACTCCGGATACGGAAAATCCTAGTGTCTGAAGAATAATCAGGCCACCTGTTATCAGTACGGTGATTCGGATCAGTCGCCCAATAGCTTCTACAGTCGTCAGATCTAAATCATCGGTCTGAGGATCACGAATCATCTGTCGCTGTACACGGTCGATAAAACGAATCAGTCCCCAAGTCAGGGTCGCAATTACCAATGCCGAACGAAGTGGACCGAAGATGGCCTCAATATCCAATCCGATTGATGCGCGCTCGAACGCAAAGGTAAGACCCACAACCCAAACCAGCGTCCGTGCGGGGCCTTGGAGTGCAGCAAAAAAAGTATCGTCCCACTTCGATGCAGTTTTCTCAGCCCGCAGTTTCAAGCTACGAACAAATCGACGCATGAAATAAGCACCAAAAACGGTTATCAAAACGATCACAAACAGTTCGACGCCGCGAAGTACTGCGATAGGAGATATTCCAATTTCAGTCAGTGGACCCTTAAGGAGCGACAGAACCGATTCAATGAAAAGCTCAAGCATGTCAGGATTCCAAGATCGAAACTAAAGTACCTGGCTTCATCTGATCAGCCAGTTCACAAACATCAGCGGGGCGCAACCTAATACACCCATGGGACATGGGCACACCCATTGGCTCAACCGGCGGCGAACCATGCAAGTAGATATATCGCCGCTGGCTATCTACCTGCCCACCACGATTAAACCCACTCTCGTTACCACAAAGCCATAATATGCGTCCAAGAATCCAATCGCGATCTGGATATTTGTCATGTAACTCACGAGTCCACACCTTCCCAGTCGATCGTCGACCAACAAAAATCGTATTCTCAAGCTCCCCGCGCCCGATTATCGCACGAATCCGATGCCCACCTCGAGGTGTACAACCAGAGCCCTCTCTCTCTCCTGGCCCATTAAGAGCGGTCGAGCAGGGGTAATCGTGAAAACCATCGGCCATGAAAACTCGACAATTTTGCGTTTGGAGATTGATCTCAATTGATTCGATTGCCATAGTCGAAGCTTAACACCTCATAAAAACAAAACTGGATGAAAAACCAATGAAAGTAATGACTATCTCGGGCTTTGGGGGCCCGGAAGTATTTTCTGAGCATGACATGCCTGAACCCCAAGCCGGCGAGGGCCAGGTCGTTATTGATGTAAAAGCGTCAAGCGTTAATCCAATCGACATTAAGATCCGGTCAGGTATGGTACCGCCGGCGACCCCTCCATTTCCCGCCGTGCTGCATGGCGATGTGGCCGGGATCGTAAGCGAGGTCGGCCAAGGTGTTAGTCATCTTCAGGTTGGCGACGAGGTCTGGGGATGCGCGGGCGGTTTTAATGGCCTACCCTCTGGAGCACTTGCTGAAAGAATGCTGACAGACGCGCAGCTGATTACAAAAAAGCCAAAAAATCTCTCGTTTGTTGAGGCGGCGGCGCTTCCACTAGTTTCATTGACAGCTTGGTTTGCACTTTCAGATCGGGCACAAATCCAAACCGGTGACCTTGTCCTCGTGCACGCGGGCGGGGGTGGGGTTGGTCATGTCGGTATTCAAATCGCCAAACACTTGGGCGCCACGGTTCATACCACGGTAAGTAATGAGCAAAAAGCGCACGCTGCGCGAGAACTTGGGGCAAATGAGACGATCTTATACCGAGGCCTCTCGGTTGATGATTACGTCAAAAAGTATACTGACGGCAGGGGCTATGACGTCGTCTTCGATACCGTCGGTGGTGACAACTTAGACGCCAGCTTCCAGGCAGCTCGCTATGGTGGAACCATTGTCAATATCGCAGCACGATCAACGCATGATCTGACGCCAATGCACTCAAGAGGGCTCACACTTCACGTGGTTTTCTTGGTCGGTCAGGTCGCAAACCCGCTCAACCGTCACAGCATCAAGCCAAGACTCGAGAAATTGAGTGAACTAGCTGAAAACGGTGACCTTCAACCACTGATAGATCAGCAACAATTCGAAATCGAGGACGTCGCCGATGCCCATGCCTATCTAGAATCAGGTGAACCAATCGGCAAAGTTGTCCTCACTCGGTAGCTTCGTCGACCAACTCGATCCAATGTTTAACCGGGTTATCAGTCCCGGTGGACAGATGAAGCTGGCATCCCACGTTGGCAGTGGCAATAGTAGGCGCTCCGGTGGCCTCGAGTGATTTGATCTTATTCTTGAGAAGCCGGCGACTTAGATCGGGCTGCAATATCGAGTAAGTCCCCGCAGATCCGCAACATAAGTGCGAATCCACAACAGGCTTAAGTTCAAACCCCAGCCCGCGCAAGACATCCTCGGTGAGACCGTTGAGCTTTTGACCATGCTGGAGCGTGCAAGGCGAGTGGAAAGCTACGTGTTTGGCTTGCCGAACCTTTAGCCCCCGAAGGTCCTCGGTCGACAATACCTCAGAGATATCTCTAGCGAGCGCTGAAACACGCGCCGCCTTGTCGGCGTACAGAGCGTCTCCAGCCAATAAATGGGCGTAGTCTTTTACCATGACGCCACAACCAGATGCAGTGATTACGATCGCCTCAACACCCTGCTCTACAAAAGGCCACCAGGCATCAATGTTTTTCTTTATTGCGTCTAGGCTTCGATTATGGTCGCTCAAGTGGTGGGCCACGGCGCCACAGCACCCTGCCTCGCTTGCCGAGATTAACTGGATGCCCAAGCGGTCAAGGACACGAGCAGTTGCTGCATTGACGTTTGGGGTCGCGGACGGCTGCGCGCACGCCTCCAAGATCAGCATCGTGCGCGAATGTGTGGTCGAGGGCCAAATACCTTGGGCCGACTTCTGGGGGATCTTACGTTTTACAATGCCCGGCAGGATAGGGCGGAATAGCTGGCCCACGCGCAGTAGGGTTGAGAACAAAAGTCGATTCGGGATGACATATATCAAAGTCTTACGGATCAGTCTTTCGATCCACGAACGGCCTACCTCATCTTCAACGATTTTACGACCAATATCGGCGAGTCGACCGTAATCGACTCCGGAAGGGCAAGTGGTCTCACATGAACGACATGTCAGACAACGATCAAGGTGTGTCTGCACCGATGCGGTAGGAGTTGCTCCCTCAAGAATCTCTTTGATTTGATAGATTCGGCCACGAGGCCCATCGAGTTCATCTCCGAGCAACTGATATGTCGGACAGGTTGCCGTGCAGAATCCACAATGGACACACTTCCTCAAAATTGTTTCCGCCTCACGTGCGTAATCTGTACCGGCGTAGCGCTCGATAATATTGGTCTGCATCAGTGGTAACCCTCCAATAATCGACCACGGTTGATTAGTCCGAAAGGATCCATCGCTTCTTTGACTCGTTGGTTCAAACGGAGGATACCCGGCTCGAGTGGTTGCATTCCTGTACCCGACTTCCTCTCACGTGCAAAGCAAGTAGCGTGACCACCAAGACTCTCAGCCAGCTGGAACAAGGAAAAATCCTCCGGATCGGTTTTTACCCAACGCAGCCCACCGCCCCAATCGAAGCCGAAGGAATCTATCGCGTCACTTGGCGTGGTCGGAGCGACCGATACCCGCCATAGCCACTTATTCTCTTGATCGAACTGCACATGATTCAGGTCACGTAAACTGTCCCAAAACTGGTCAGTATCCGCACGGGTTTCGCCTCCAATCGATGCGGCGGCCGAGTCGACACCACTTCCGGCTCCCGACAGACGAATAGATAACGCCCCCTCGACCCAGGCTGCTGCCGATATAGGATACGGCCTACTACCAAAACGAGTCAGTGTCTCCATGGCCTCGGCCTGTGAACACTCAACAACCTGTGTCCGCTCTTTGTCAGGG
Source organism: uncultured Gammaproteobacteria bacterium (assembly GCA_913042205.1). Lineage (GTDB taxonomy): Bacteria > Pseudomonadota > Gammaproteobacteria > Pseudomonadales > Litorivicinaceae > HIMB30. The sequence goes on along the minus strand of CAJWIY010000001.1, from coordinate 86,065 downwards.
ATCGGCAAGACCTTTACTGACACTTCGGTCAAGACACCCAATGTCCCATACGCGCCCACTGATAGGCGTGACAGATCATAGCCCGCCACATTCTTCATGACCTCGCCCCCGAACTTGAGGTGCTGCCCCAACCCATTAATCAACCGCACACCGAGAACGCAGTCACGGGCGCTACCGAGGTGAATGCGACGGGGCCCAGACAATCCGGACGCCATCACGCCCCCTATCGTGGTTTCTGCGCCAAATTGAGGAGGCTCAAAGGGTAGCATTTGTCGCGCATCTTTTAGACAGGACTCGATATCTCTCAAGGATGTTCCACTCTTTGCAGTCAAAACCAGCTCAGTCGGCTCATAGTTCACGATGCCAGAGTGCTCCAGCATCGAAACTGGCTCATCAAGTAGCTGTCCACCGAGGAACGATTTGGTATTTCCGCCGACCACGGCTACCCGTTCTTTTGCTGCCAGCCGCCTACACAGGTCCTCAACAAGCTGGGACATCAGAAACGTTCCAACTCGGGGTGAGGCATCCGACCATGATGGATATGCATTTTTCCAAACTCGGCACAACGCTGGAGGGTCGGTACCGCCTTCCCCGGATTTAGGATACCCGTTGGATCAAAAGCGGCCTTTATCGAGTGGAACTGGGTCAACTCATCAGACGAAAACTGTACACACATTTCATTGATCTTCTCGATACCGACTCCGTGTTCACCAGTAATCGTTCCACCCACCTCGACAGATAATTCGAGGATTTCTGCCCCAAACTCTTCCGCTCGCTTGACCTCGTCAGGGTCGTTGGCGTCAAACAGAATCAGTGGATGCAGATTACCATCACCCGCGTGGAATACATTTGCGCAACGCAGACCGTATCGTTCTGACATTTCCCGCATGCGGCGCAAAACAAGAGACAGATGTTTCCTTGGGATGGTTCCGTCCATGCAATAGTAATCAGGCGAGATTCGCCCTACCGCAGGGAATGCGCTTTTGCGACCTTTCCAGAAGAGAAGACGGTCTTCTTCAGTAGTCGCGACTCGGAGCATGGTTGCGCCGGAGTCTTTCAGAATCGACTCAACGCGCGATAGCTCTTCCGCCACCTCTTCCCGGGTACCATCGACCTCACATAAAAGAAGCGCTTCTGCATCAAGCGGGTATCCAGCCTTCACAAAATCCTCAACCGCCGCAACCGCGGGCCCGTCCATCATCTCAAGACCCGCTGGGATAATCCCGGCGGCGATGATGCCTCCCACCGAATCCCCGGCCTTGGTCACGTCATCAAAAGCAGCCATCACAACACGCATTTCTTCCGGTTTGGGCAACAACCGGACCGTGATTTCCAACACAACCGCTAATAGTCCCTCACTTCCGATAGTCAAAGCCAGCAGGTCGTATCCGGCCGAATCCAATGCATCCGAACCAACCGTGATGATCGAACCATCATCCAAGGCGACGGTTAGCGATAAAACATTGTGGACGGTCAAACCATATTTGAGGCAGTGGACACCACCCGAATTCTCGGCAATATTTCCACCTATCGAGCACGCTATCTGGGACGACGGGTCCGGTGCATAATACAAATTCAGGTGGCTGACGGCCTCAGAAATAGCGAGGTTTCGGACGCCTGGTTCAACACGGGCTGTTCTTGCGTCAGCATCAACATCCAGAATCCGATTGAATTTCGTCATCACGAGAAGCACACCCTCAGCGTGCGGCAATGCTCCGCCGGATAGACCCGTTCCGGCACCACGCGCCACGACGGGAACCACTAGGTCCTTACAAGTCCGAAGTACGTGACAGACCTCTTCTCGTGTCTCCGGCAACACAACTACTTGCGGCTTCGTCTTATACATTGTCAGACCATCGCACTCGTACGGAGCTATGTCTTGTTCCTCGAAAAGTATTCGTTGAGCTGGAACAACAGCCGCTAACGCAGCCACCAATTCTCGGGTTTGCATGCAATCGCCCTTTTTTGGATTAGTTAGTGTTAAATTGAAAGTATGTTTATAAAACGATATCACAATCCGGCTTTAAAACCCTGACTAAGTGGTCATACCAATTATCAATAATCGACCACTAGAAATGACCAAACCGAAATAACAAACCCTATAAAACCAAAGTTCCGAAACCCTTTTATTTAGGAAGATTCCAAGCCGAACCGCGAGCGGGCATAACGGTGCTAAGACGAATGCGGTCCATAACACTTTTGAAGAAAATTGGTCTAACCAGTAGTAAGGAAATACTTTAATGATATTAACGAATGCAAAAAAGACCACCGTTGTCGCGGCGTATACAGCGGGCTCCAATCTCTGAGGAAGTAAAGCAACCTGCAGCGGCGGTCCCCCTGCGTGCACGCTAAAGCTAGTAAATCCAGCGACCACACTCCAAAAACGTGTGTGCCACGCGCCAGGAATTGTCCGTCGAGAGTCGTCAACAATATTCAGATGTTTGATCCACCACTGGACCGCAAATCCCAGACCAATAACACCTATCATTACCTGAAGCGCGTTCTCTGATAGCGCATGAAAACTCATCGCGCCCAAACAAACACCTAGCCCCGCTGCGGGTAGCAGACGAGCCAATTGCCCCCAACACCACAAACCCTTCCAACCAAAAATCCCTGTGATGTCCATAATGATTAAACAAATCAGCATAACCGCTGCTGCCTGATTAATCGGGATCGCTACTGCTAAAAAGGGGACACCTACAACGCCAAGACTGCCGCCAAAGCCACCCTTCGAAACGCCAACGATAAAAACTCCAAGAAGAGCAAAAACCCAGCTGATAGGATCCGCTATTAAAAAAGTAGCCACTGACTCAATAACGCGTTAGGTCGTCACTCCTCGGGCGGAACCTCTGCGACCTCTTCCGCGGCCTCATCTGTATTCACCGCTGCCACGAGCAACCGGTCACGGAGCAATTTTTCAATCTCATCGGCCATCGCTCGATTTTCGTCAAAGAACTGGGCAGCGTTTGCTTTCCCCTGTCCGATACGCTGTCCATTGTAGGAGTACCATGCTCCTGATTTCTCAATCAGGCCTTCCTGTACGCCCAGATCAAGCAGCTCGCCCATGTGATATATGCCCTGGCCGTACATTACCTGAAACTCAGCTTGACGGAATGGCGGCGATACCTTGTTTTTCACAACTTTTACTCGAGTTTCATTCCCAATTACTTCATCGCCTTGCTTCACACTTCCAATTCGCCGAATATCCAGTCGCACGGAACTATAAAATTTCAGCGCATTACCCCCAGTGGTTGTCTCGGGGTTTCCAAACATAACTCCTATCTTCATCCGTATCTGATTAATGAAGACCACCAGGCAGTTGGACCGCTTAATATTACCTGTGATTTTGCGGAGCGCTTGGCTCATGAGACGAGCCTGCAGTCCGACATGTGTATCACCCATGTCGCCCTCAATCTCTGCCCGAGGGGTCAAGGCCGCAACAGAATCAATCACCAGAATGTCAATGCTCCCAGATCGAACGAGCATGTCGGCGATTTCAAGTGCCTGCTCACCAGTATCCGGCTGGGACACAAGTAAATCATCTACGTTCACTCCTAATTTGCCAGCATATACGGGATCGAGTGCATGCTCAGCATCGATGAACGCCGCTGTGCCACCAGCTTTTTGGCACTCCGCAATTGTCTGCAACGTCAACGTAGTTTTGCCTGAAGATTCTGGACCATAAATCTCAACGATTCGTCCTTTTGGAAGACCACCGATCCCCAACGCAATGTCGAGCCCCAGGGATCCTGTAGAAATGGCAGGGATCACCTCACGTGGTGCATCTCCCATGCGCATAACGGCACCCTTGCCAAATTGGCGCTCAATCTGACTTAACGCTGCATCAAGCGCTTTACGACGGTTGTCATCCATTCAAATACCCTTCTCATGTGTTTATCCTGTCGTATAAGAGTAACCATGTTCGAACGTGCTGTCAGCAGGAAACACTGAAAATAATGTCAGTAGTTTACAGCTGTGGAGAAAGAAACTGTTTCAACCAAGGGATCGTTATTTTTCGCTGATCTCTCAAGCTTTCTTGATCAATTAAGTGGACCAAACTCATAAGTCGGGATGGGTTTCGTGGTAGACGAGGAGCCAAAAATCGCAGTACATCAGACGACAATTCAATATGTAAACTACGCAGATGGCAGTGAAACAATTCATTTATCTCCTCGTCGTTCAGGCCTTCTAACCGCAGGATCATGCTTGCATGCGCTCGGCTTCGCAAATCTGGCAAATTAAATTGGTGGTCAACATGCGGCGAATGTTCCGACACTAAGACCAAAGCGTTGCGCTTTCGCTTCCACCAAGAAAATAATGCCGACTCGGCTTCCATATCATTTAGCCAAAAATCAATTCGGTCGAGAATAAGACCCTTATCGATATCAAGCCATTCAAGTAATTCGCTTGCTTTAGCAGGATCGATATCTCCGCAATCGTAGTAACTGCAATCAAAATGCTCGGCGACAAATAAAGCGAAATGTGTTTTGCCCACACCCAGTGGGCCGTATATCCAAAGCTCGGCCGACTGTTCAGTCATAGCATCACGCACATAATCAAGAATCATGCGATGCTGGCGAGTCTCGATCCAACAGTCAAAGGAGTAGCCCGCCGGCTTCTCAAACTTGAGTATTTCTTGTAGGGGCAAGGACTTAATCACTTGAGCGAATAAACGAGCGGCGAAATAAATTGAACAGGTGTGAAGTCTGAGACCAAATCATCAGTCACGGCAAGTGACAGATCCGTTTTCAGAACAATCGTTGCGTCATTGGCCCGTATCTCAGTAGCGTGAATCGTTACAGAGTCGGCCGCCTCAATGTGATCGATCAGCTCCATTAATCGAATCACGTCGTCATATTCTACCCGCACGGTCCATTGCCCGGCGACGTCCTGCATTTGAGGCTGCAGTGAAACCGATGAGCCGGCCACTCTGTCTGAGACCACTCGACTTTTCCCCACGTTATTAGAAATTGATCTCGCGTATTGCATGACCACGGCAACCAGCTCATTCGCGCGCTCATCTGCATCGACACCAGATAACTCTCCCGAACGATACTCTCCATTCGACTCAAACAACCAATATTTCATCGATTGGCGCTCTGGTCGATCACCAACCACTAAGACATGCTCGATGCCATAGCGGGAAGATGCATTGTTTACTGCTCCTGCAAATTCTCCCCATATCTCGGCGGGAGATAGAGCCAAAGTATCTTCAAGATCCATCAATGGCCTTTGCATTGGTACACCAAATCGCTCACTTGCGGCCATTAGACGCTCAATTATTCGGTTAGGCTCCTGGCCGATCATTAACCGTTCGAGTCCTCGCTCTTCTGTTGCCCAAATCAGAAACTCAGGGCGTTCGGATTCCCATAAATCAATACCAGCTGTCTTAAGTCTCGTTTTCAGGCCGTCAACGTCAATATCAACGATGAAAACATTGTCATCATAACCATAGGAGTTCACCAGAGCTTCAGACAGACTGAATAGATCAGGAGCATGACTGATCATCTGTGGCTGTGGAACACCCGTCATTTTTTCCGCCGCACCGATAATTACGTTCTCGATTGAATTCTCAACATCGAACAGAGACGGCTCCCCTACCTCAACGCGGTACTCGAGCGCGCTCACCGCGGTCGGGAGTAAGCACGCGACGACAATTAGAAATCGGGCAACCATAGGACCTCACATTGGTTCTGTTATCTTGGCAGATGATACACTTCCCGAATCAATCACGCAGGAAGCCATCAAGTCAATGTCTCACAATCATCAGAAAGGTCTCACATACCGAGACGCTGGTGTCGATATCAATGCGGGTAACGCACTCATCGAACGCATCAAACCACACGCGAAGAGAACAGCACGTAGAGAATCATTAGGAGCCCTCGGCGGGTTCGGAGCGTTTTTTAAAATTCCAGAGGGCTATCGTAACCCTGTACTGGTCTCAGGAACCGATGGCGTCGGCACCAAATTGAAGCTCGCAATTCAGCATCATCGTCACAAGCAAATTGGTGAAGATTTGGTCGCGATGTGCGTAAACGATTTGATCGTTTCCAACGCTGAACCTCTTTTTTTTCTCGATTATTACGCAACCGGCCAACTAGACGTCGATATCGCTGAGGCAGTCATAGCCTCAATCGCGAATGGATGTGAACTCGCTGGATGTGCACTAGCCGGGGGTGAAACCGCTGAAATGCCGGGTATGTACCAAACAGGTGATTACGATCTTGCAGGCTTCTGTGTCGGCGTCGCCGAAGAATCAAATATTCTCGATGGTAGTCGCGTGAGGGCCGGCGATGTGATCATCGGCCTGCCCTCATCTGGACCACACAGCAATGGCTATTCGCTAATTCGTAAAGTGATTACAAACGCCGGTATCAATCCTGTCGCCGAAGAACTCGCGTCCGGTGAGCTCCTTATTGATGCAGTCATGAAGCCCACCCGGATCTATGTTAAGGCGGTCCTTCAAGCAATGGCAACCGGCCACGTGTCTGGCGCAGTGCACGTAACGGGAGGTGGGTTTCAAGAAAATCTGCCTCGCTCTTTTGACAGTAATCTCACAGCATCAATTGATCTCGACTCATGGAAACGTCCCACGATTTTTAAGTGGCTTAAAGCTGAAGGTAACGTTGGAACAGAAGAAATGCTTCGCACCTTCAATTGCGGTATTGGGTTTATCTTGTTCTGTCCCCCAGAACACGTGACGATCGTCTCACAGGTCCTCACGACAGCCGGCGAGCATCCTCTCGTTATTGGGGAATTAATCCAACGCACACCGCAACCAGTCGTTTTCTCCGGGGCTTTTGCTTAATGCGTGTTGTTTGTCTGATATCGGGCAGAGGAACGAATTTACAGGCGCTCATCAATTGGCAGGCGAACGACATGCTTGGGGGCGCAAGAATCGTTGCCGTGATTTCTAATACGGAAACCGCTCTGGGGCTCGAGCGAGCAGGTAATGCCAAAATACCCACCAAAGTTCTGTCGCACCAGGACTTCCCTAACCGATCCGCCTTCGATCACGCATTGATACAGGTTATCGATACCTACGAGCCCGACGTCGTCGCATTAGTGGGCTTCATGCGTATCCTTACCGGCGACTTTGTAACTCATTACGATAGACGGCTGATAAACATACACCCCTCGCTGCTGCCTAAATACAAAGGCTTGAATACACATAAGCGTGCTCTGGAAGCCGGCGACAATTATACTGGCGCAACTGTGCACTGGGTCACTTCGGAAGTCGACGCGGGTAACGTAATTCGACAAGTTAAGGTTCCCGTAATGCGCGAGGACACGGAAGAAACGCTCAAGGCAAGAGTCCTCGATGCCGAACATACACTGTATCCTTCGGTGATCCGCGATCTCTCTTTAGGGTTGATTGAATGTTGAAAATTTTGTTTTTACTGACTTACTTGGTTTGTCTGCCTGCCCTCGCACGAGGCTATGAAGCCAAATATGACATGCTTTGGAGCGTAGGCCTGAAGCTTAAGGCTGAGGCAACTGAGACACTGAAAAAAAACGGAAACCGCTATCAAATTATCTTAGACGCCAAAGCGAGTGTTGGTTCTGCTAACGAAACAACCAACCTGCTTTATTTTCCAGAAAGCGGATGGAGACCGCTGGACTACAGCTACACTCAGAATATCCTCGGTCGTACTAAGGGACGTCACTTCCGGTTCAACTGGAACACAGGAATGCTAACCTGGTTACACCAGCCCGAGCGTAATGAGTTACCCATACCGATAAACGCACTCGACCCTCTCGGGTTTCGGCTACAGTTAGCGTACCTGTTGATGAACGAAAAAGACCTACCGAATACCATAAACATGCTTGATGGTGACGATGTAAAAGCCCGCACTATTTCAGCGGGTGAGCTCGAGATGTTGGATACCCCTTACGGAAAAATCGAAGCTCAGAAATTCATGCTCACGGAGGATAATCCAGCGTCGGAGCGTTCCTTTGAGTTTTGGCTGGCCCCGTCACTAGACTATCAACTAGTGAAACTTCAAAAACATGACAGAAAGCGGCTTTTTGCATTGACGCTAAAAGCCTTCAAAAAATCAGGGACGCCCTAACGACCGAGGGCAATATGCAATCAGGATTACATCCGTCGATACATGCCTTTAGGCCAGAAGAGTGGGATGCCCTCAATCCTTCTCGCTATCCTTGTCTTCTACACGGCTTTCTATCATCCCTAGAGGATTCTGAGAGCGTTGGTGAGGGCACTGGCTGGCAACCACTCTATGCATCGGTGAAAAGGGGCAGCGACCTCGTCGGTGCCATGGTCTGCTACCTTAAATCTGACTCCTACGGCGAATACGTGTTTGATTGGGCATGGGCTGACGCCTATCATCGGACCGGCATCAACTACTATCCAAAGTGCGTCACTGCTATTCCATTTACGCCAGCCACTGGGCCTCGCGTTCTTTTAAAGGATGGCGAGGATTACGTTAAAATCACGGGGCAACTTATTGAGGCACTCAAAAACGAATTCGCAGAGCGAGTATCAAGTTGGCATATCTTATTTCCTGACGAGCGAAGCTCACAACTCCTGCGCTCTGATGGATCATGGCTCGAACGCTTCGGTGTCCAGTTTCACTGGTTTAATGATGGATTTAAGAACTTTGATGAGCATCTTGCGACATTTAATTCAAAACGCAGAAAAGAGGTTCGCAGAGAACGAAGACGTGTTTCTGATCAGGGGATTGTGTTCGAGCGACTGAGTGGGTGCCAATTGGATAATCAGGCGATCGACATCATATTCCAGTGCTATCAAATGACCTACCGATTACGGGGTAGTCTTGGATATCTGAACCGTGCCTTTTTCGAATATGCGGTCAACCGTATCCCCGAGTCGATTCGCGTGGCGTTTGCAATCCACCGAGGTAAACGTATCGCAATGTCGTTTTGCTTAAGAGATACAAAGAATTTTTATGGTCGCTACTGGGGGGCTTTATACGAGGTTGATTGTCTGCACTTTGAGACCTGTTTTCACCAGTGGATCGAGGACGCCATTGAGCTTGGGATTGAGCGTTTTGACCCTGGTGCACAAGGCGAGCACAAAATTGCACGAGGATTCAGACCGGTTAAAACCCGCAGCCTGCATTGGGTAAAGCATTCTGAATTTCAGGTAGCAATCAAGCAGTTCCTTATCAGCGAGAGAAATCACATCGATCGATATTTTGAGACCTGTGATAGTCATACACCCTTCAAAGCACTAGATGAGAATATCTCAATCTAAGGCATCGCCGAACCACGTTTTTCCACTCTGCTAAGTCTGGCCTGCATGAGGCTAGTGAAACATGTCCCACACAAAGTAGGTTTGCTTTCCACTTCTCAGGGCTGAAGCCCGTTATACTTAGCTCTTTAAGACTTGGAACAAGTGGATGCGTTATGCGGACCTCCGAAATGTTACTTCCGACACTCAGAGAAGACCCTGTCGATACCGTCTTGGTCAGCCATAGGCTAATGCTACGCGCCGGAATGATCCGGCAGCTTGCCTCGGGGCTATACACATGGTTGCCGCTCGGGCTTCGTGTATTAAAGAAAGTCGAGCGAATCGTTCGAGAAGAAATGGACCGGGCGGGCGCTCAAGAAGTCTTGATGTCTGGCGTTCAACCATCTGAACTGTGGCAAGAGTCCGGTCGTTGGAGCCAATTTGGGCCGGAACTTTTGCGGCTCAAGGACCGACACAAAAGAGATTTTTGTTTGGGGCCGACACATGAGGAAGTTATCACCGACATCGTCCGCCGCGAGGTCAGTTCATACAAACAACTTCCTCTTAACTTGTATCAGGTGCAAACAAAATTCCGGGACGAAGTTCGCCCTCGCTTCGGTGTGATGCGTTCACGCGAATTCATCATGAAAGATGCCTACTCTTTTGATAGCAATGAGGATGGTATGCAACAGAGCTATCAAGCTATGTATGACGCCTATTGTCGAATCTTCGACCGGATTGGCTTAGATTATCGCGCGGTTCTAGCCGATTCGGGCGCTATCGGTGGCAGCGGATCACAAGAATTTCATGTGCTCGCAGACTCGGGCGAAGACGACATCGTCTTTTCGGATGGGTCGAACTACGCCGCTAATATCGAAAAAGCAGAATGTGTCGCCTCAGGAGCACGCCTGGATCCTGATGAGCAGATGCGGAAGGTCGAAACACCGACTCAAAAAACTATCGAAGCGCTAGTAAACGATTTCGGGATCGACATCCAAAAAACTGTCAAAACATTGATCGTACGCGCTTCCGATTCGTGCGAGGTTGATTTCATAGCACTCATTCTTCGTGGTGACCACACACTGAATGAGGTCAAAGCAGAGAACCATCCGATGGTCAGGAGCCCGCTTACCTTTGCAACAGAAAAGGAGATTAGAGCCGTAATGGGAGCCGGTCCGGGATCTTTAGGTCCAGTGAATTGTAAAATACCTCTGGTGACCGACAGACAGGCTGCCATCTGTTCTGACTTCGGAGCTGGTGCCAACGAAGATGGCTGGCATTATTTTGGGATTAACTGGGGTCGCGATTGTGACGATCCAGAAACAGCAGATCTGCGGAATGCTGTTGAAGGAGACCCAGCTCCAGATGGATCAGGTCAATATCTAATCCGTCGTGGAATCGAGGTCGGACACGTGTTTCAACTCGGTCAAAAGTACTCACTCGCAATGCAAGCAGATGTTCTTGATGAAAATGGAAAACAAACAGCCCTATTCATGGGTTGCTATGGTATTGGAGTAACGAGGATCGTCGCAGCCGCAATCGAGCAGCGTCATGATGATCGCGGAATCTGCTGGACCAAGTCACTATCACCTTTCGACGTCTGTATCGTACCAATCGGCGGCAATAAGAATCCCGCTGTGGATGTAGAGGCAGTCCGAATCCAGAACCGACTGGAAGACCGAGGTCTCGAGGTGTTACTTGATGATCGTAATCTGGGCCCGGGCCCACGCTTCGCAGACATGGACCTAATCGGTATCCCGATTCGGATTGTCGTCAGTGCAAAGACCCTTGAAGAGTCTGAAGTCGAACTCAAACAAAGAACGAAAGATAGTGCGACCCGGGTGCCGCTCTCAGAAATTGTAGACCTTGTGGTGAAAATCGAATGACCCAGATCCTTGTCCTTTTCTACAGCCGTACTGGCCATATTGCTGATCTGGCCGAAGCAGTGGCGGCTGGTATCGAACTGGGAGGCGGTGAGGCAAAGCTGCGGACTGTGCCGAACCTCAGACCGGCTTCTGAGCCAGCGTCCGAGGACACATTCGAAAGCGAGCTTGGATACTTGTTCGCGACCAAAGATGATTTACGAGAGTGCGATGGGCTTGCGCTTGGCTCACCGGCGCGTTTTGGCACCATGGCTGCACCTCTAAAAGGTTTTCTAGAAACAACATCAGATTTGTGGCTATCAGGGGCCATGATTGATAAACCGGGTGCTGTGTTTGCGTCCGCATCCTCTCTGCATGGAGGCCACGAGTCAGTTCTGCAATCAATGATGACTCCGCTGTTGCACCACGGAATGGTTATTATGGGCTGTCCCTACTCGGATCCGGGATTAGCGGCAACTGAAGGTGGTGGAACACCCTACGGTCCGACACACCTGGATGCCGAAAAGCTTCGCCCACACGAGAAGGATATGGCCGTGCGCTTGGGCCAACGGCTTGTCAAATGGAGTCTACATGACTGAGATAGAACTTTATCGCCAACGTAAACAACTGTTTCACACTTGGTTACGGATTTCTTTGATTGGTCTGATTGCGTTACGCGTTTCAGGACTGTGGTTACTTACCCCTCCAGCCACCGTGATGGGTGCCATTGGGATAACGTTGATCTTAGTTGCGTTTGTGTGGCCGGTTCTGAAACGGGATATCAAAGCCTCGTTATGGCTGAGCTTTATCTCTTGTCTGTTTTTCACCATTGGGGTACTCAATGCCATGACCGAAGGCAGGGAATTATTTGGAATTGTTGAATCCATCTTAGCGGCTGGGATTTTTTTCTCCGCCATGTTGTTCGCTCGTTACGGTTATAGAGAACTCGAAGCTACAACAGAAGAGTTAGAGCAATCGACCACATAAGGACACCAATTCCGATATCAAGAACAGTCCAAGCTTTAGGGTTTTCGAATGTCGGTCCCAGTAAGCGCGCTCCATAGCCCAAGGCGACAAACCACACCCAACTGGCTGAGACGGCGCCTAGAGTGAAGGAAAGTCGGTCGTCTTCACCGTACTGCGCTCCAATCCCGCCTATAAATACGATTGTATCCAAGTAAACGTGGGGATTTAACAAAGTCACTGCCAAAATCGAGACTAGGGCAGGCCAGAACGACTCGATCACTTGGCCTTCACTTCCGAGAGCCCGATTTTTTAAGGCTGATCTGAAACATAACACACCATAACCAATCAAAAAAACAGCACCGCCAATCCGGGTAATCCACTCAAATGGTGGCCAAATAGTAGCTATCCGACCCATCCCGTAGACACCGGAGGCCATCAAGATTGTGTCGCAGGTAATACAAACAGCCACCGTCACAGGAAGCTGAAGGCCAGCTATGCCCTGTCTTAGTACATGAGCATTCTGAGCCCCGATCGCTGCAATCAAACCAAGAGCGACCCCAAAGCCAGAGCCGGCAACAAGCCAGTTCAAACTTTGCCTTCACTGGTTGACCATGATCGATTAATGATACGAGCCATAAGGAACACTATGCTGTTTAAATCATATGCAACAACCGCGTCGCAAAGGTAAGCAAGCGGTGAACAACGAAACCTATCCTGTAGTGATATTTCCATCTCAACCCGCCGTTTTTCGTCTCGATGACAAAACTGAATCGAACAGATCTGCACGACGGATGAGAAGGTGCAACCGGTGGTGGCTTCCCGCGGCGCCCCACAACAGCATTCGATCATTCTCCTCGAGTAAAAGGCCTTCCCCGGGGAAAGGCACCAAGTCACCATTAAACCGGACCAATAACAAGCAGATCAGAGGCATATTCAAATGATCGGCGCCCGGATCCACCAACAAATCAGCCACCTTGGGACCTCTCGCAGTGTTTAGGAATGGCAACACTCCCGGTGCGTCCTCTGCGTCTAGGCTGATATCAAAGTGAGCCAAATCAGGGCTTTGATTACCCAATCGCTGATTCAGTTTTTCGATAATTCCCTGCACCAAGGCTTCCGGCATCCCCTCGAGCTGACCTATAAACTGATGTAGTAGTGGAGTCGTAATCCGAGCATACATCTCCTGAGCAATTATCCGCCCCTCACGTAACACATAGTGAAAGTTACCTTGGCGAAACACAGGTTCGCTCGTTGGCTTATTTCTTCGAGCGACGGTTATCAGACGTTCATTTTCAGTTTGGGCGGTCAAAAGAATAGAAAGGTTATCCCCATCGTCGTTGGTTCCCGCGACGATTCCTACTGCTTCAGTGATCCTTGCTTGCCGAAGCGTATTCGCCTCTGTGCCCAGCCCTTGTACCCAAGTGATAGAGTCGGCGATCGTTGACACTTCTGGACTCACCAGACAGAAAGGTATTTCGGCCCTCAAAAATGCCTCTGTGATATTGTCACCTAAGCGGTCTCCGGCACAAACGACCCAGTGTCCAGAATCAGGTACATTAAGAATTTCAATCTGATTAAAGTCTGGGTCCACCAGTTCGTGATATAGAGCAAATGCGCGTGGTTTCCGAATAAGCTGTGTCAGGCTGCGGGCTGCGACTCGAGCAGGATCGATTACTACGTCTGTATTGAAACTCCTAAGGTTACGGGTGTTGGCATCGCTCTCCGAACGAGCATGGACAAGCACCCTCGGTGCCAAAATACGGGTATTGGTTGCGATGGTTAGATTCGTTTGATTGTGATCGGTCAAGGCAAGAACGCCCCGGCACAATGCACTCTGTACCCCCGCATCAACGAGTGTTTGAGGCAAACTGGCATCGCCCACCAAAACATCGAGATCATAAGTCATATCCGATAATTTGGCTGTATCGGCCCGTGTCTGATTCGATTCGATCATCACGCTACGGATACCCGATTGATCCATGAATCGGATCACTTGATTACCCGCACCGCCATATCCACAAACAATCCAAAACGGTTGCTTATGGGCCTGAATCCGACCAACCGTGCGCTGGTAGGCGCGAAGCCGACGGAAACCAGGATCCGAGATCACAGACAACACAGAACCTATCGCGTAGAGCCAAGCAATTACCGTGGAATACATCACAAAAAGCATCCACATTTTCTGCTGAGCCGTGAACGGATGTGGAATTTCACCGAAGCCAATGGTCGTCGCGGTATAACTTACGACAAAAAATGCATCAAGGAATGACAGATAGTAGACCCCGCCACCGGGTTCCTGTCCTGGAATTAAAACCAACCCCAAAATACTCACAGAGTAGGCGATGATCAGGGCTATAAGTGGCGCCTTGAGCCTCGGAAGAAGTAGCCACATCGCTACACCACGAATACGTGACCGAGTCCGATGGGTGGATTCCATTAGCGTTTCAACTGGATCGTTTCAGCGATTAATAGAATAACGCTTGTGACGTTGGCCAGCATCGCTCCGCCTGCGAGTGATACGATACTTGCCATTACGTTGCCTGATACATGGCCAGTCACCTGGGATCCATAGCCCCAAATCACCGCCGCCGCGATTAATTGAAGGTCAGCGACCAAGCTTGTCGCCAACAAGACTGCGCCCAGATGCGATCGATCACCAATCTTCAGGATCGTTGCGATGAGCGACACAATCAGCGCGAAGAAGAACTCATAAAGATTGTGGTGAGCAGGATTATCAATCTCACCAACGAAGAATCCGAAATTCAACGTGAGCGCTAGGACGGTAAAAAAAGCGAACCAAACACGCTGGGTATTCATGAGCAACTCCAAGCGATGAGGGTCAACGCCCCCTTTTCGTTTATAGTCACCGATTATGTGACAGGATGCGAGACCGAGTTTAGTTTCTCTTCAGTTTCCGGAGGCAGCAAATCAGCAATCGCATCACGCTCAGCAACAAGTTCATCGTTGGTCGCATCCATCTTTTCACGCGAGAAATCGCTGATACTGATACCCTGAACCAACTTATAGTCACCGCCTTGACAGACAACCGGGTATGAATAAATCACGCCTGGTGCAATTCCATATGAACCGTCCGCAGGAACCGCCATCGACACAATATTACCATTCGTTCCTAGAATCCAATCACGCATGTGATCAATTGCAGCCTGCGCCGCAGATGCAGCAGAGGAGGCTCCACGTGCGTCAATGATTGCTGCACCACGCTTTGCGACCGTCGGAATATAATCATTCACGTACCAGGCTCGATCAATCTGATCTAGCGCCGGTTGGCCTTTTACAGTCGCGCGATGCAGGTCTGGATACTGAGTCGGTGAGTGGTTACCCCAAATGAATGCACTATCAACATCTGTCGGCCGAGCACCCAAGTGATTTGCCAAAATCCCGACCGCACGGTTGTGGTCAAGGCGGGTCATCGCCGTGAACTGCCGCGGATCCAGACTCGGAGCATTGCGGCTCGCAATCAAAGCGTTAGTGTTCGCTGGATTACCAACGACCAAAACACGGACATCCTTCGATGCAAATTTGTCTAATGCTTTACCCTGTGAGGAGAAGATCTTTGCATTCTCTTTTAACAGGTCGGCCCGCTCCATACCCGGCCCGCGTGGACGTGCACCAATCAGAAAAACGATATCAGCATCTCTAAAACCCTCTTCTGGGTTGTCGTTCGTTGAGATACCAGAGACTAGCGGAAAAGCGCAGTCAACCAATTCCATAACAACACCATCAAGCGCTGTCATCGCTGGTGGGATTTCAACCAACTGAAGGATCATCGGTTGATCTTTGCCGAGCAGCTCTCCAGCTGCAATTTTGAATAAAATTGTGTAACTAATCGCGCCGGCAGCGCCAGTAACAGCAACACGTACAGGTTCTCTCATTCCTTGCTCCTTGATGAGGAATCGGGTTTCAAACGTAACGCCATCCATTGCCCGATGGCCTGAAGTTGTTCAGGCACCACACTGTGCGGCATGGCAAACGCCTGAAACGTAACCGGATAGCCCAGCGCCGACAGTGCGTCACGCGCTTGCTCTCCTAGTACATAGGGAACCACAGGGTCCGAAGTCCCATGGTGAATCTCTACAGGTAAGCCCTCAGGAGCACACCCCGGTATCAACCTAGAATCTTGTGCGCCGACCCAATAAGTCGACAGCGCTAAAATTCCAGCAAGACGCTGTTTAGAACGCACACCGGCGTAGAGCGCGACTGCTCCACCTTGGCTAAAACCAACAAAAATGATGCGGTGTGCAGGGATGCCCTCATCCATTTGCGTTTGAACAATCGCATCCACTCGATCTGCTGAGCGAGAGATTCCGTGGACATCAATTGTCCGATCGATATCCATGTGCTCAATGTCGTACCAGGCGGGCATCAATATCCCACCATTCACAGTTACAGGGATTTCAGGAGCATGCGGGAAAATAAAACGTGTGGTTTGGCTATCGAGTTCCAACAACGGTAATACAGGTTCAAAGTCATGACCACTTGCACCGAGCCCGTGGAGCCAGATAACGGCACTGTCGGCGCTTTGTAATGGTTCTACGACAACTGCGTCAAGCATGCAACTTCCAACGTACTAAGGAACACGAAGCCTAATCGCGCTAATCTATACACGCAACAACACTATGGCCAAACAAATGTTATCAAGTTTACGTCTTTTTCTTCTCGCAGTCGCAACATTTTCAGGCGGGTTGCTTATAACCCTTGTATCGCCCCTGAAGTTATTTCCGTCAACGCAGGCCCTCAGCTATCGACTCGCCGCTCGAATCGCTGGAATTTGGGGTGACTTCATGCGTTGGCTATTAACCACGGTGCCCATGGAGTATGTGATCACTGGTGACAAAATTAACCCCAGAGGGACTTATCTTATCATCGCAAATCACCAGAGTTGGATTGACATCATGATGGTGATGGTAGTCCTCGGCAAGGGTACAACGCTCCCACGTTTTTTCATGAAATGGGAACTGATTTACGTACCCGTTATCAATATTTGTGCGTGGGCTCTAAACTTCCCAATTATGCGCCGCTACACGCAGGAAGACATAAAGAACCGACCTGCGCTGAAGAATCGTGATTTCGACCATGCACACGACGTATTGTCACGGAACCCCGATCAAACGTGTGTGGTAGTGAACTATGCCGAGGGCACACGATTCACCCCCGAAAAACACAAGAAAAACCGTTCACCGTATCAGCATTTACTCAAACCTAGGGTTGGCGGCCCACAACTCACACTCCAGTGCCTCCGAGACCGTCTGGATGGAATATTTGATATCACGATCGCGTATCCCGGGGCACGACTGAGTGTCTGGCATTTACTCGCGGGTCATGTCCCTAAAGCCATGATCCATGTCGAACAGATTGAGGTACCGAAGGGGCTCGAGGAAAAACCAAAAACCTTGGCTGAACTCAAAGCGTTCCGAGCATGGATGAATTCAATATGGGCCAAAAAAGATGCCCGTATCGAACAGATGCTTAACGGTACACCGGCATGCGATCACACATCATCTTGACTTGATCACGGACTCTCCCTTTGACACCCTCGTCGTCGAGGTTATCAAGCACATCACAGATCAGGTTAGCAAGGGCACGGCAGTCGCTCTCGACGAATCCACGGGTCGTGACAGCGGGCGTACCAATCCGGATCCCTGACGTCACGAATGGTGACTGCGGGTCGTTCGGCACAGCATTCTTATTCACCGTGATGTGTGACTCACCGAGTGCAGCATCGGCAGCTTTGCCTGTAATTCCTTGAGCAACTAGATCAACGAGCATCAAGTGATTATCGGTTCCACCCGAGACGATTTTGAAGCCGCGTTGGACAAAGACCGATGCCATCACCTGAGCATTTTTCACAACTAGCTCCTGATAGGTCCTAAATTCTGGTTCCATCGCTTCTTTAAAGGCCACAGCCTTTGCGGCGATTGCATGCATTAGCGGTCCACCCTGCATCCCAGGGAACACAGCCGAGTTCAGTTTCTTGTGGAGGATTTCGTCATCCTGACCTGACAGGATCAAGCCCGACCGGGGGCCGCGTAGTGTCTTGTGTGTTGTGGTTGTGACCACATGTGCGTACGGGATGGGTGACGGATAAACACCGGCCGCGACAAGGCCCGCGATGTGGGCCATGTCAACCAAAAAATATGCACCAACATTATCGGCGATTTCCCGCATCTTAGCCCAATCAACCACACGCGAGTATGCCGAGAAACCACCAAGAATTAGCTTGGGCTTATGCTCGTCAGCAAGATCCGACATCTGGCCGTAATCCATGTAACCATCAGCATCGATACCGTACTGAACAGCGTTATAGACCTTGCCCGAGAAGTTGACAGATGCGCCGTGCGTCAAGTGACCACCATCCGCCAGCGACATACCGAGAACCGTGTCGCCGGCCTCCATCAGCGCGAGATATGCTGCCGCATTGGCTTGCGAACCGGCATGAGGCTGCACATTCGCGTATTCCGCACCAAAAAGCTGCTTTGCGCGATCAATAGCCAACTGCTCAACCACGTCCACATGTTCACAACCCCCGTAGTACCGCTTACCGGGGTAGCCCTCTGCATATTTGTTCGTAAGAACCGAGCCTTGCGCCTCCAGCACCCTAGGACTCGCATAGTTCTCTGAGGCAATCAGCTCAACATGATCCTCTTGTCGTGTAGATTCATACTTTAACGCCTCACACAAAGCTTCATCATAGACTGATATTGATGAATTCATGTCGAACATTTACGCTCACTCCTGTTTCCTAATCATTCTGGGGGTCTATCATTAAGCCACCGCTAACGGCGGCAGGCCTTTAATGCCCGCTCCGCGGTTGCGTACTTTGAAGCGTCCCACGATTTTAGTTACGATTCTTTGGATTCGGGCTAACCCTGACGGCCGTACACTAACAAAAAGTGAACCTAAAATGAAAACGTTTGATGCCAAAGGTACGCTCAAGGACTGGTCGATAGAGATCACGCCACAAGAAACTAAGACCATCGGTTGTTTCTCGTCGTTTCTCGAAGAGGGCACCAAAGTTAACGTTACCAACCTGCCGAAGACGTCCGTCCGAGACACTCTTACAGCGGTTGAGAAATTGAAACACGATGGCATGAATCCGATACCGCACATCACCGCCCGCACCATAACCGACGAAGATGACCTAGCCAGGGTCGTGGAAAAATATGCCAATCTGGAGATCTCAGAGGTCCTCATCATCGCTGGCAGCAAGGATCAAGCTGCTGGCCGCTTCTCAAGTTCTGCAGACCTCATCAGCTCTGGTGTATTTGAACACTATGGTATCGTTAACATCGGAGTAGCAGGTCATCCAGAGGGTTCTCCTGACATCACGCAACAACAACTCCAGGACGCTCTCGATCAAAAAAATTACCTCGCCGCATCGCGAGATCTGAATATTTTTCTCGAGACTCAATTTTGCTTCGATGCACAGAAGATAATCAATTGGGAAAAGGCAATCCGCGACAGAGGTAACTCGCTGCCAATCCGAGTCGGTGTTGCTGGTCCCACGAAATTACTTTCACTAATCAATTTTGCAATTAAGGCTGGTGTTGGACCCTCATTAAAATTTCTGATCAACGAGCGGGACAAGCTGACCAAACTTATAAATTCATACGACCCCACCGAGCTAATTTGTTTCCTAGCCCCACAATTTTCCCCCTCGGCTAACACGTGCTTTGAATCGATCCACTTCTACGCATTTGGCGGTTTTCGAAAAACCGCCAAATTCGCGCAAGAATTATTCAAATAAAGTTTAAGCCGTTAAACAGACACTCTTTTTACTCAGCCGGTTTCGATTAGCGGCGCGAAATTAATTGACTCCACAAAAAGTTTTCCTGCAAAGTCGAAAAAAAAAGAGGAGCGAGCATGACAATCTCCCTTTCAATCGGTCCACAGAACCGAAAGAGTCCTTTTTTCCAATCTACGTTACGGGATGGGCTTACGTCGGCTAGCATCTATAACCACATGTATTTCCCGACCAGTTACGGTGATAGATCCGCGGAGTATGATCGATTATTAAAAGGGGTGGCTATGTGGGATGTCAGCATAGAACGGCAAGTTGCCTTTAAAGGCAGGGATGCAGTCAAGCTTGCGCGGTATCTCACAGGCAGAAATCTGGGCGACCTACAGATCGGTCAAGGTAAATACATTCCACTCTGCGATTACCGAGGGAGACTCATAAACGATCCTATCCTGCTCCAAATTTCAGAAGACGAAATTTGGTTATCGATAGCAGACAGTGATATCAAATTATGGGTATCGGGAATCGCTGACTCCCTTGAATATCGTGTCGATGTTTTCGAACCTGACGCCTCACCACTCGCGGTCCAGGGACCGCTCGCGGCACCTTTAATTGCCGACCTTTTTGGACAGTGGGTCCATGATCTCAAATTTTTTGGTTTCGAGAAAACAAAGTTAAAGGGTATCCCAGTGATTTTGGCCAGATCCGGTTGGTCGAAACAGGGAGGCTTTGAGATCTATCTGCTCGATAACAATCTGGGAGAAAGCTTATGGGCCGAGGTTAAAAGTGCGGGGGCAAAATATAATATTGGTCCAGGTGCGCCAAACTATGTCGAACGACTGGAAAGTGGGCTGCTCTCCTTCAGAACCGACTGTGACGAGCATAGTAACCCGTTTGAGTTTGGCCTTGGTCGTTTTATTGACCTCGATCAAAATCAGGAGTTTATTGGCAAGGCGGCACTGCAAAAGATCAAGCAGACCGGTGTAAAGCGAGACTTTATTGGGCTCCGGGTCGATGGACCAATGTTTAATTCACCCCCCGAGGACAAGTCTTCAATCTACGCTGACGACAACTACGTCGGTTACGCATCTGCAGCGGCATACAGCCCAAGACTGAATTCCAATATCGCGGTCGGTGTTATAGACACCAGACACGCAATTGACGGGAGCGAAGTAGTTGTTGACTTCTCAGATTGTAAAAGAGAGGCACGAGTGACTCCGCTACCGATTATAAGGTAAGGATAAAATGACCACAGTAGATTCGATCAACAGTAAATTTATGGGGCCGAGGGCTGCGAATCATGTCCCCCTGAGTCCTCTGTCGTTTATCAAGAGAACGGCGGCGGTCTATGGGAACAAACCGGCCACCACCTATAACGGGAAAACAAGGACGTGGTCCGAGGTCTATACACGCTGCTGCCTTTTCGCCTCTGCAGTAAAAAAATTCGGTGTCAGGCGTGGTGAGGTCATAAGCGTTCTCGCCTTCAATACACCAGAAATGGTTGAGTTGCAGTTCGCCGTCGCGATGGCAGGGGGGGTATTGAATACCATAAACACCAGACTGGACAAAGACACGATAGCTGGAATCATAGCGCACGCGGAGCCTGCGCTTATTGTCGTAGACGCCGAACTCACAGCGCAGCTAGAACTAGCACTAACCCAAATCAACAGGAACGAAAAAAAACTAATCGTAATCCCGTGCCCCGAGCATGAAGCCTCCCGACATCACTTCCCAGAAGAAGTTCTTTACGATGACTTTCTTGAAAGCGGAGACCCAGATGATTCATGGTCACTGCCAGAGAGTGAATGGGAAGCATACGGCCTAAACTACACCTCAGGTACAGGAGGCACACCCAAAGGTGTCGTGATTCATCACCGTGGCGCATATCTGATGGCTATGGGAACAGTGCCTGCATGGGGCGTACCGCAGCATCCGGTCTATCTCTACACCGTACCAATGTTTCATTGTAACGGCTGGGGCCATGCCTGGCTGAATGCGCTGGTGGCCGGCTCAATTATTTGTGTAAAAAAAATTAGTGCCAAAATAATTTTCGACGCAATCAGCGAATATAGGGTCACACACTTTGGTGGTGCCCCGGTCGTCTTAGGTCTCTTAATCAACGCCCCAGCGATTGATCAGAAGACATTTAAGCATTCTGTTCAAGTCATGACAGCAGGTGCACCGCCACCACCTGCGGTTCTTGAAAAGGTTGAACAGTTAGGGATGGAGATCATGCAGGTCTATGGCTTAACTGAGACGTTTGGTCACATAATGCACTGTGCCTGGAACACAGACTGGGATGATCTAGATTTTGGTGAACGGGCCACTATAAAAGCCCGTCAGGGTGT
The DNA here is from genome assembly GCA_913042205.1 of uncultured Gammaproteobacteria bacterium. GTDB lineage: Bacteria > Pseudomonadota > Gammaproteobacteria > Pseudomonadales > Litorivicinaceae > HIMB30. Next base: position 63,919 of record CAJWIY010000001.1, on the reverse strand, counting down.
CCAATTCACTCACACCGAAGAAACAGAAGTACTTCGGCTAGCAGACAACCAGCCGGTCCCACACGACGGAAAAACTCAGGGCGAAATTGTGATTAGATCCAACACCTTGATGAAGGGTTATCACAAAGATGAGGCAGCAACAGAGACTGTCTTCAAAGACGATAAATTTTTCCGGACCGGAGACATCGCGGTCCGACATCCTGATGGTTATATTGAAATCAAAGATCGCCTTAAAGATGTAATAATCTCGGGCGGGGAAAATATTTCGTCTGTCGAAGTGGAAAATGTTTTGTATCGCCTACCGGGGGTTGCATGTGCAGCGGTCGTAGCCAAGCCCAGTGAAAAATGGGGCGAGGTTCCTGTCGCCGTGATTGAGCTTAAGGCAGATACGGAATACTCGGAGACCGAGATAATAAACCATTGCCGTCGCTCCCTTGCTGGATTTAAGACCCCAAAGGAAGTCATATTCAGAGAAATCCCTAAGACCGCCACCGGTAAGGTTCAAAAATTTTTGTTACGCCAAGAACTCAATCCATGACGCATCTTGACGGGACACCAACCATAATCAAACCGTCCTACACTTTCTGGATATTGTTTTACGGAATCATTTGTTCGAGTTGGATACTGCTTTTCGTCATGTCGGCCACCGACAAAGCACCGGGTTTGACGTTTATCAAGGACTTCTGCATATCAGCATCTGAGGCATCCACATTTCAGCTAACTGGAATGTGGAGTCTGATGATCGGAGCAATGATGCTTCCCTCCTTTTACAACTTCGTGGTCGTACACCAAGACATCAGACGGAATGATTTCAAGCATACGGCCCTACTAACGTCGGGTTACGTTGCTATCTGGGTAACCGTGGTCCCCGTAGCGAGCTTCACTCAGAAGTACTTCCTCGATCAGAACCTGATAGATCTGGACGGTAGAAGTCAGTCAATGTTTTTAAACAGTCTTCTTCTACTCACAGCCGGCGTATATCAATTCACAAAAATTAAAAACGCGTGTCTTACCGTCTGCTCATCCCCGATGCATTTTTTCTTGAGTCACTGGAAAGAAGGCCACACAGGCTCTTTCCGGATGGGACTGCAATTGGGGATAGTCTGCGTTACTTGTTGTTGGGCTCTCATGCTCCTAGCATTCGTAGGCGGCGCAATGAATATGCTCTGGATGGCTGGTTTAACATCCATCATGATTATCGAGAAACAAGGCCACCTAAGCGAAAAATTCTCTGGACTGGTAGGGATGACACTGATTGGTGCCGCCTCGATCACTCTCGTTCTCTCAATATTTTTGGAGGTAATAACATGAGCTCAGAATTTCCATCCTGGCATATAAAGGGAGAACTGATTCTCAATTGTAACTGCACGGTCTTTTGTCCGTGCGTGATTAGTCTGGGGGTGCACTATCCCACAGAGGGTCACTGCCAAGCATGGCTGGGTGTCAATATCCATGAAGGACGCTTCGGTAACGAGGATCTCAACGACCTCAAAGTGGCTATGCTTATTGATATACCGGGTCGAATGTCTAGAGGGGATTGGAAAGCTGGAATATTTATTGACCAAAGAGCATCCGCTCCCGCATACGAGGGCCTCAGCCAGATCTTCAGCGGCAAAGCAAAAGGAACTACTCACCTTTTTTCTCTGCTAATCAGTGAGCATCTCGGTACCTCTAGGGAGCCGATCGAGTTTAAAACAGAAAAGCAAGTTCGAAGCCTCACGGTAGGAAAAAAAATCATTGGAAGTGTTGAGCCAATAACGGGGGCCGACGAAAATCAGGCTGTTTCCGTAACAAACACAAACTACTGGATGGGTCCAGATATTACGATATCAAAGGCGCTGAAAGGCAGAGTCAGAGCGTTTGGTCGGGTCTGGGACTTCGAAGATCGAAGCGCAGAAATATGTCAAATCAACTGGAGCGGTCCGTAAAAATTTCGCCCCGCGGGATATCCTTTTTATTATCGCCGGCCCTGGCATCTCGGCTTGATTGAGAGGTTTTTAACGGTGATAATAACCGCTCCTCGCAATTTACTTTGCGACCATCTCAGCGGGAGAGAGCACTAATGTGCCGCCGAAGGAGCAACCGACTCGGAAACTCTCAGGCAACAGGACCGCTCTGGTGAATGAGGAATCTGGAAAGTAGCAACCGCTCACCGAAGGAGAAAGGGTCCATTCCTGAATCTCTCAGGTCAATGACAGATGGGTCATGCGAAATAGCCTGAAAGGAGTATGCATGACGGATCTACACTCGTTGGTTTTAGAATCATTCCACGTAGAACAAGACGCGAAGTTTGGCTCGTTCGCAGGCTATAGGATGCCTATGCAGTATTCCCTCGGAGTAAAAGGCGAACATATACACACCCGAGATGCTGTAGGCCTCTTTGATGTCTCACATATGGGCCAACTTCTGATCGAGGGGACCGGAGCGACAAAGGCTCTTGAACAATTGGTACCCGCAGCGCTTCAAGAAATGATTCCTGGTCAAATCCGATATTCGCAACTGACTCTAAATAATGGTGGCATCCTCGATGACCTAATGCTGACACGATTGGACGGCGAGTACTGGGGTCTAGTGGTTAATGGCGCCTGCAAGTATGGAGACATGGACCACCTAAAAAAGCACCTTCCGGCAGGCGTTACCATGCGCTATTTGGATAATTACTCCTTAATAGCTGTCCAAGGACCCAAAGCCCGTCGCGTTCTTTCTGAAATGATACCCGAAGCAGAAAAACTTATATTCATGCGCTCAACTCAAACGTTGTGGAACGGCCATGACATCACGCTGTCATGCTGCGGCTACACGGGCGAAGATGGCTATGAAATCTCGATTGCCAAACAATTTGCACGTGAATTGGCCGAGGCACTCACTCAATTGAAGGAAACCACTTGGGTTGGTTTAGGCGCTCGAAATTCACTGCGGCTTGAGACAGGTCTGTGCCTATACGGCAACGATCTCACCACTGACACGACACCAATCGAGGCTGATCTTTCGTGGTCAATCCAAAAACGCCGCAGAACAGATGGTGGGTTCCTGGGCGCTGAGATAATTCTCAAACAGATCAAAGACGGATCATCTCGAAAGCGAGTCGGTATTAAACCGGAAGACGGAAGAACTCCATTGAGGGATCACACGATACTGAAAAATATCGCCGGCAATGTGGTCGGAGAAATCACTTCTGGAGGTTTTGGACCAACGCATAACGGACCGGTGGCTATGGGTTACGTGTCACAGAATTTGAATGCTATCGGTACAGAATTATTAGCAGAGGTCAGGGGCAAGGACCTTCGTTGCACCGTCTGCGATCCGATCTTCGTCCAACACCGCTATGTACGGAATTTAAGCCATTAAGAGGATTAGTTTATGACTGTCAAATATACTCGCGAACACGAATGGATCCGTATCGAGGGAGATACAGCAACTGTCGGCATTACCTTCTACGCGCAAGAACAACTCGGCGATGTAGTCTTTGTAGAATTACCTGAACCCGACACTGCAGCGGATCAGGGTGCAGAAGTCGCGGTTGTAGAATCTGTAAAGGCCGCGAGTGACATCTACGCACCGGTCACCGGGACTATATTTGAATCCAACGCGGAACTGTCAGACCGACCGGAATTGGTCAACGAGGATCCAGAGAATGACGGTTGGTTTTTCAAAATGAATTTAAGTGATACATCAGAACTCGAAGATCTGCTCGATGAGGCTGACTATCAGGCCTTTATCCAAGAAGAATTGTAAGAGGTAAATTGCGTGAAGCAGGAAATGATATTTCGCGATCGTCATATCGGCCTATCAGAGGATGAACGAGCCGTGATGCTCGAAACTCTGGGTCTGAACTCGATGAATGATTTGGTCGCCAAAGTGGTACCGGATAATATTCGAAAAATAAAAGGGATGGTGATTCCAGAAGCGTTATCAGAGGTAGAGGCTGTTGCGAACCTGAGAGCCATTGCAATGAAGAATCAGGTAGTCCGTTCACTGATCGGACAGGGCTACTACCACACGCTTACACCGGCCGTCATTCAGCGCAATGTTCTCGAAAACCCAGCCTGGTATACAGCCTACACGCCGTACCAACCAGAAATTTCTCAGGGTCGACTTGAAGCTATTTTCAACTACCAGACGATGGTCGTTGAACTGACCGGAATGGCTGTCGCTAATGCCTCCCTGCTTGACGAGGGAACGGCTGCAGCTGAGGCGATGACACTGTGTGCGCGGAGCTCAAAGTCGAAGTCTAAGCGATTTTATGTTGCCAATAACGTCTTCAGCCAAACTCAAGCCGTGATCAGAACACGAGCAAAACCTCTTGGATATGAAATTATTGAGTTTGATCCACAAGACCCACCCATATTCACAGATGCCTTTGGATTGATCACTCAATACACCGGTAAAGACGGATCGATCATAGATATCAAACCATTAATCGAATCTGCGAAAACCCAAGGAATTCTTACAATCGTTGCGGCCGACATCCTAAGTCTCACTATACTTGAGGCGCCCGGACACTTGGGTGCAGATATCTGTCTAGGTTCAACACAACGCTTCGGTGTACCGATGGGTAATGGGGGGCCGCATGCCGCCTTCTTCGCGGTCGCAGACAGACTAAAAAGACATATCCCCGGCCGTCTCGTCGGTCAGTCAATTGATTCTGAGGGCCGTAAAGCGTTCCGCTTGACACTGCAGACACGCGAGCAACACATCCGTCGCGAAAAGGCTACCAGCAACATATGTACAGCGCAGGTATTACTCGCCAACATCGCAGGTTTCTATGCGTGCTATCACGGACCAGATGCTTTAGCGGCACAGGCTATGCGGGTCCATAAGCTCGCCTCACGACTCCATTCTGGAGTCAAGGCCGCAGGTCAAATGGTCAACCGTACATTTTTTGATACCGTCTCAATTCAAGTGGATAACTCAGATGAGACTCTAGCTGCAGCACTCGCATCCGGGTTCAATATTTTTAAGGCGGACGAGACAACGGTCTCAGTTTCATTCGATGAGGCTTCGACTGAGGCAGAATTAGAAAAGCTTGCTCACGTATTCGGTGTCTCGCTAGGGGCTCCAAAATCCGATATCCCAACATATGCATTGAGACATACTGAATTCATGAGCCAAGAGGCATTCAATGCGTATCACTCCGAAACCGAAATGATGCGTTATTTAAGAAAATTGGCAGACCGTGATCTTGCTCTCGATCGGGCCATGATTCCGTTGGGATCGTGTACCATGAAACTCAACGCAGCCTCAGAGATGACCCCAATTAGTTGGCCTGAATTCGCCAACATACATCCTTTCGCACCGGCTTCCCAACGGCTTGGTTACCAGGAAATGATAGAAAACTTAAATGATTGGCTTTCCGAAATAACGGACTACGCCAGTATCTCGCTGCAGCCCAACTCTGGCGCGCAAGGGGAATATGCCGGACTTCTAGCTATTCAGGGTTATCATCAATCGCGTGGTGAAGGTCACCGTAAGATTTGTCTTGTACCCTCCTCAGCACACGGTACTAACCCAGCCTCAGCCCAGATGGTGGGTCTCGATGTTGTTGTGGTTGGTTGTGATCAAGACGGCAATATTGATCTTAACGATCTCAAAACAAAAGTAAAGACTCACGGAACCAATGTGTCTTGCTTGATGATAACCTACCCATCAACACACGGAGTATTCGAGACCGAGGTCCAAGAAGTTTGTTCAATCATCCATGGCGTAGGTGGTCAGATATACTTGGATGGAGCGAACTTAAATGCTCAAGTTGGACTTACCAGTCCAGGTATTGTTGGTTCTGACGTTTCTCACCTGAATCTTCACAAGACCTTCTGCATCCCACATGGAGGAGGGGGGCCAGGAGTTGGACCAATTGGAGTTGCTGAGCACTTGCGACCGTTTATGCCCGGGCACCCTGAGTTTGAGGGCGATCACCCGGTCGGACCAGTGTCGGCGGCACCATACGGTTCCGCATTAATTCTTCCAATCTCTTGGATGTACATCCGCATGATGGGGCCAGATGGCCTGACAGCAGCGACAGAAAACGCAATCCTATCGGCCAACTACATGGCCAGACGGCTCGCGCCACACTATCCGATTCTCTATACTGACCCTAACGGATTTGTCGCACACGAGTGCATTGTTGACACTCGGGCCGCCAAAGAAAGTGCGGGGGTTACTGTCGATGACATTGCAAAACGCTTGATCGATTATGGATTTCATGCTCCAACAATGAGTTGGCCAGTCTCTGGAACATTGATGATCGAGCCAACTGAAAGCGAATCGTTAAGCGAACTTGATCGATTTTGTGACGCTATGATCTCAATCCGGAAAGAAATCAATTTAATCGAAAACGGTGATGAATCCGCTGAGAACTCTATATTACGTCATGCCCCATACACTGTAGAGGCAGTAACGACTGATCATTGGAATCATCGATTCTCGCGACAGGAAGCAGCATTTCCCTTAGTTTCATTGAAAAAGGATCGCTACTGGCCACCAGTAGGCCGGATTGATAATGTATATGGTGACCGAAATCTAATTTGCAGTTGCTTACCACTTTCTGGGTACGTAGCTACGCCAACGGAAGCCGCATGACAGGAAACAAATCGCGCCCAAGTAGCGGGGACAAAATAGTCAATGCAGTCGGTGTCAAGGCCATAAAAAATGGTCAGAAACGTCGATCGAATGAACAGGCACCGCGCGGTGATAAACCGAGTTGGCTACGATTTGTTAGCCCGGGAGGACAAGGCTACCAAGACGTTAAAAAAATCGTCCGGACCCACGGCCTCTCCACTGTATGCGAAGAAGCAATGTGCCCTAATATCGGTGAGTGCTGGAGCGCCGGAACCGCAACCATCATGCTCATGGGGTCAGTATGCACCCGGGCCTGTAAGTTCTGTGCCGTTGATACCGGTAACCCGAAAGGTTGGATTGATTTGCATGAGCCACAGAATACGGCTGCATCTGTCGCTTTAATGGGTCTTAGATATGTGGTCCTGACCAGCGTAAATCGAGATGATCTTGATGACGGTGGGGCGAACCACTTCGCTGCCACAATACGCGCAATCAAGCAAAAAAGTCCCGACACGGCAGTTGAGGCCTTAACGCCCGATTTTCAGGGAGTTCTATCGGACATTGAGACAATAATCGACTCGGGACTCGAAGTTTTTGCTCAGAACGTGGAAACAGTCAGACGCCTTACGCACCCGGTTAGGGACCCTCGTGCAAGTTATCAACAAACTCTCGATGTTTTACATCACGGAAAAAAATATAGGCCCGAAGTACTGACTAAAACCAGTTTGATGTTAGGCCTAGGCGAAACTGAAGACGAAATCAAACAAGCCATGGACGACATGCGTGAGCATGACGTAGATATCGTTACCTTCGGTCAGTATTTGAGGCCAACAGTTAATCATCTGCCGATCGATCGGTATGTCACCCCCGAGCAATTCGATCTATATCGTGAATGGGGTCTTGAACGTGGATTCCTTGAGGTCGTCTCAGGACCAATGGTCCGGTCAAGTTATCGTGCCGAGCAGGCGCTTTTGAAAAATAACGCGGGAATTTCAAATGCCAAAAGTGAACAGAACACCATTCCTTTAAAGCGTTTATGAGACTAATCGTACTCGCCCTAATTTTTACAATAACAGGGCTGACAGGATGTCAGAACCCCATCAGAGATCCGATCGATTCAGTCGTAGAAGTAGTCACAGACCCTAGAAAAGAAATTCAAAAAGGGCAACGCCAGTATCCATTTGCTTTAGCACAATCGGGTGGCGACCTCACCGAGTTTCAAGTAACGACCGACTACTTAAATAGTTTAATCCAACGCCTTGCAACAACGGCTAACTCCCCTTTCCCATGGGAAATCCGCTTAGTCAATGATGGCTCCATCAATGCTTGGGCGCTCCCTGGAGGTAAGATGGGTGTGAATTACGGGTTAATCAATGCGGTCGAGACAGAGGCCGAACTAGTCTCTGTCTTGGGGCATGAAATGGCTCATAGTATTGAGCTTCACGGCACCGGGCGGGAGACATTTGGGGCACTGGTCGGTCTGGCCGCACAGATAATTGAGATTGGAATAGCCGAACCTGGGGCCCGAGCCGGCTCTAACAAGCTCATAGGCCTTGGCCAAAACATCTTAATGGGCCAGTACAGTCAGTCCAACGAGCTTGAAGCAGATCGGGTTGGCGTTAACTTAATGGTCCGTGCCGGGTTTGATCCACGTGGTGCGATCGGCATGCAACAAAAACTGGCAAAACTCGGAGCCGGCGGGAACTCCATCGCACAGAAACTGTTAGGTACCCATCCAATCAGCCGGGAGCGTCTAAACGCAATCAAATCAGAAGTCTCTAAGTACCCAACCAAAGGCCAAATAACAAGCCCTGAGTTTAAGAAAGCCAAATATGAGATAAAGACACACGAGGCTGGATTGAAACTCATCGCTGAGGCCCGCAAAGCGTCAGCCGACGGCAACTTCGCGCTAGCGCTGAAATTGACTGGACGTGCGCTTGAAAGTTTCCCCAAAGAACACAGCGTATGGCGACTTCAGGCAGAATTACTAGTCGCAAGCAAACAGGCAAGAAAGGCCATCCAGTCTGCACTCAAAGTACGCTCCCTAAACCCAACCGATCCAGTTAGCGAGTTACTGCTAAGTTATTGTTATGCCGCATCCGGTGATAAAATCCGAGCCGAGGCGGCTAAGGAAAGAGCGAGATCTCTGACTCTGTGATCAAAATGAAGTTGCCCTATCCGCCTGAGATGGAAATATGCAAAAACTAATGGTCTTGTTTAAAGCCGAATCCCGTTGGCAGTTAGTAGTCATTTTTATCGTGTTTGCAGTAACGGGTTCAGTAGCGGTAATTGTCTCGGGGCCGGTTTTGGATTTTTTTATGATAAACAAAGAAAGCCTCTCTCCTTGGGTATTTTGGCCGCTACGTGTTCTTATCATTTTCCCAATTTATCAGTTGTTACTGATCATAATTGGTACGTTAGCCGGACAGTTCCGTTACTTTTGGGAGTTTGAAAAAAAATTTCTGCGTCGATTTGGCATTCGCCTGTCCTAGACAAGGCAAATATCTAAGGTAACTAACCCATCGATTTTACCAACGAGGCGATCACCGCATATGACCCGGCCGACTCCTGACGGCGTCCCCGTATAAATCAGATCACCGGATTTCAGCTCTTGGAGAGTTGATAGAAACGCTATCAATTCGGCCACGTTGTATGCCATTTGTTTGATATCGCCGGATTGTCGTAATTCACCATTTACTTCGAGAGTAATTACCGCATCGCGCATCAATCCAATTTCTGTTTTTGGCGTAACAACGCCCATGGCACCTGAATCATCAAAATTCTTAGCAACTTCCCATGGACGGCCTTTTTCTTTAGCTTCCATTTGACGATCGCGACGGGTGAAGTCAATTCCTACCGCGTAACCAAAGATAACTGTTTCGGCATCCGCCAAACTAAGATTACGCCCACCTTTGCCCACGACTGCAACTAACTCCACTTCGTGATGGAGGTCATCGGTATAGGTCGGATAGCGAACGTTCGGTTCAAAAGTTACTGCATCAAAACTTTTCTGAAAATAGAAAGGTGACTTACGATCAATCTCTCCGCCCATTTCCTTCGCATGTTCTTCGTAGTTCTTAGCGATACAAAATACACGGTTCACTGAAAAGCGACGACCGTCCGTAGTCAAAAATTCTGGATGTAGTGGAGAATTCCAATTCATAGGGATAACGAAACCTCGTATACTTTTTTGATGACTGTTTACCAAACCATTAAAACGTTCGACAACTTTCCATGCAGTCATCGACAGTGGCAGCACGAGGGACATTGTAGTTTTATTCATGGCTACTCACGTAGCTTTAAATTGACTTTTGGCTGTCACGGCCTCACGGAATCCGGTTTTGGTGTCGATTTTGGAAACTTCGCCGAGATAAAATCCTGGCTCTCTTACTGGTTCGATCACACTACGCTCGTTAATGAAGATGACCCCGAAATTGAATTGTTCCGAAGTCTCCATGACAGACAGATTATCGATTTGAGAGTAATGCCTAACGTCAGTATGGAGCGCACCGCTGAGTTCATATTTGAGTATGTCGATCAATGGATTCGAAAGCAGACGAACGAACGGGCATTCTTGATCGAAGTTGAGTGCAGAGAAAATGACAAGAATGCTGCTATTTATCGGCCCTGAAAGAAGTTAAGTTGCCTATGGGTAAGTGTGCGTAAACCTGTAATCATAATGCGCCCGGATAACTAGCAAATCGCGATCGTCACTTCAGAAAATTCTGTCTTAATTGATAAAAACGTCGTACGCCCCGCTCAAAGCCTCGTGTTAAAGCGGCTGGTACTTCCACAGCGTCACACAGATCACGATATAACCGCCCGGCTAGCATTGGTGTTACACTTTCATGAAATAAGCGCTTCCGCCTAGGTTCTACTGACAGCATCTGTCCAAAACGCCCTGAATCTAAATAAATCAATGTCGTCGATCGATCTGCCATCCATTCCCGATCAGTCATCCAGCCAGTCAGAAACTCGTCAAGACCAACAAGACCTGGCGATCGCTCTCCGCGACGCATTGTAAACTGCCCTCGTAGTACCAGAAAGATATCTGGAAAATCGTCTTCTGAAATCAAGGTTTCTCCAGGTGTCAGCTTCTTGATGGCGGCATTATCAAGCCAATGCCGATACTCTTGTTCTGTCAAGGCACCAAGGAATAGTTGCTGTTCAATCATTCGCAAGCTCCCAATGAATCGAAGCTTCCCGCTTCAACAACTCATTTCTATCGACAACAAACCGTGTCCCTGAGCGTTCCACCAGACTCCGAATCACATGTGCCCGTCCTGATGGATCAAGACCAATCAACCAGTGATCAAGCCACATAAGTTGGCCTCGACGAGACAGTGCACGCGCAAGCTTTAATCGATTCATGCCAAGAGGACCCGCCATCGACCAAAGTGCGCCTAGCGGAGCATTCAAACGATCCGGTAGGATTTCAATCCAATAACTCGCTCTCAAACCCTGTAAGTGCATCTCGAGTGTTGATGGTTCAATACCAGATTCAATAAATAACCATTGACCAACAGTTGACACCTCAGAATCTCTAGGGTGATCAAGCATGATGACCGAGTGAGCAAGAACCTCAGGGTCAAGTCGTGCCACATCCATTCCACCTACGCGAACCAAACCTCGCTCAGGTGAAACTTGTCGAGTAAGTAAATGCTTGAGGGTAGACAAGCCGGCACCTTCCGCTGCGGTTATCCTGACCAAGCTATTATCAGGGCAATGGAAACTCAGATGGTCAAATAATGGTGCTCCACCGGCGTGACGACGATAGATGATCCCATCATATTGAACCTCCCCACCTAACGCCGATGGAAGCACTTTTGAAGCCACTCGAATCGTTGATTGCGGTTCAATGCTAACTGGCATCGCTGCACGCAGTCGCTCTAAGAGTAACAGGGCAGCAAGTGTCAGACCTGCAAGTACCATTGGTCGACTTTGGTCTGTTGACGCAATCGCAGGAATTACCAGACTCGCCGCGATAACTGCCCGACTAAACCGACTGTATTCAGCGACTAGTTCAATTCTCGCAATTACCCATTGACTGGCTTGGTCCCAAACCTCAAGTACACGTTCGCGAACAGATGACACACCATCACGCGCTAATCGCAGTGATAACCAGCTCATCGGCTGATCAATCGCTGGTAGCTCTGGCAGCAATCTTTTTACATAGACCCAATACGCTCCGGCGATTAAGCTGCCGGAAAATATCATCGCCAACGCTAGAACGGGTGCTTGCGATAGTAAGATCAGGATAATCATCGCCAAGGCTGTCGCTAAGCCTACTGGCCGTGCATCAGGGAAGTTTGTGGCCACTTGGCTTACGGCCCAGACTGACCCAGCTGTCAACCCTATACACCCAACCGCTAGCGCAATGTAATCGTGGCTCAGTGAAAATCCAGAGGCCTCGATAGCGACTAGGGTGCCTAGCCAGCCAGTCACAGAGATAATTGACAGAAGTGCGACAACAAATGAAACCCACATTACTCTTCGCTCTTCCATCACAGATGTATCCTCTAAGGAAGGACGTGGCCCGTGATCAGAGATTAGGGGCGTCTCAATATCGGGCGACATAGGTTGTTTACGCTGAATCGCATGATCCAGCGATTCACCAAACCAAGAGCGAAAGCTTGGCTGAGCAAGTTTAACTACCCAGTCGATAAGACTGTCATCAATTCCAGACGCCGCCATCATCTGACGAATCGGCCGAATTAGCTGATTCCGGCCAAGATCACCCAATCGAGGGATCAGAGCTAAAGGGAGTCGACTCTCAAATGAAATTTGAGTTTCTGCCACCAATTGTATTCGCAAAAATTGGCTTTCGGGAACTAAAAACCATCCAGATTCTGGGACTGGCATCGACCCTACCTCTTGGTCGTCTATAAGTAGGCGAAGGTAAGCGGAACCTTCCTTCACCTGCCAAAGTCGGTCCCGTGCTAAACCCGCAGACACTTTCCCGGCGCTTAAGTAAAATATTTGCGGTTCAATCGAGCTCAATGACTTCGCCTTCCCATAAATCTGAAACACTTGAATAGACCAAGATACGACGATTTGCTGCAGCCAATCGGTTCAAAAGTTCCATTTGTCGATCGGCTGACATTGATGCAAGTGCATCAACCAAAATCAATGTATCTGCACCCTGAGCTAAGGCTCTTGCTACCTGGAGTGCGGCAGCCTCCGATGAAGAAAGTCCCTGATTGTCTGGACCAATTTGATAATTCAGAGATCCACCAAACCTCTTTCGCCAATGCTGTAAGCCGATCAACTCCATTAGGTTACTGAAGTGATAATCACCTATTTCGCTTGCATCCCAAGCAAAATTACTACGTAAAGTTCCTGGTAAAAATTCAGCTTCAGGTCCTAAAACCGTAATAGGCTCACCTCCACGAACCAATTGCTCACTCGCAAAGAGTAAGGTTTCAGGGGTATTTGTTTTCAACACGTGCACGCCTTGGCCTGAAATACTCAATAGATATTTGAGTCTTGCCATAACCTGACTCGGTTCCCGAATCGTACGCACCAGCGGTGCATGGGTCAGCGCTCTTGCCTGTTTAAAATGTCTGGTAGGCATCAAGTCCAAAAACAAAAATCCTACACCAACAACCCAAATTGCTGCAGACAAAGCCAAAATCAGGTCGAGTATCAACATACCAAAAATGGTAGCGAGCGCCAGAACTCGTCCACCAACATCTCGCGATAACCGAGGTATCCAATCAGGGGCCATCGTTGCTAACGCTGCCTCCAAATCATTCCACTGAGAGCGGTGAATGAGGGTGATTGACGTATAAGTAGTTGAGGCTAGAATCAAACCGATGAGTATCCAAAGAGGAGCCAACGTCACATCATCCACTTGTTGTAGGATACTCACGAGAATGACGAGCAAGAGTCGAGCAAAAACCACAAGCGCGATGGCTAACCACTGAACGGCCAAGGTATGATCGGCGACGTCTGGCTCAAGAATATAGCCGCCAACAGCAAATGCTTTCTTCCAGCGAATAAGGTGCAGTCTGGTATCACCATCAATGCTCACGACCCAACCGAAACATCGATAACGAATACGATGCAGAAGACCAGTTTGATCAACAAAAATTGAGCCAGCTACCGGTGGCTTCACTCGTCGCTCTTTAAGTCTATAACCAAGAGAGCCGGCTTCATCGGCAACTGCTTCAAAAGTTGCTCCTGTAGCGATTAGCCCATCGAGTATTGCCGTCATAGATCCAAACTACGGCCTAAAAGTTCGATCAAACGAACGCGACCGCTGACAACTGTGACGTCGCAATGTTCGCCCGGTGACGGGATTTGTATATCGGACTCTGTGACCACCTGCTGTAACCGAACACCCTGACTGAAAAGTCGTTCGGCCAGAAGGCGACTTCCAACCCAATCGCGAATATCCTGAATTGATAGAATATTGCCACTCTCCGTAAACACTTGCCCCCCGAGAGAAATACCCTGGCAGGCCACATCCACTCTCTCACCGAGCACACGTGTTTTGATTGAAGACGGAACAAAAAGGGCTACTTCGGCTTGAGCGGAAGTTCCGAGACCACGATGCGATGTGACAACACCCAATGCCGTCTCGGTATCCGCTACACGAACCGCCCATAGACTTATGGTCCAGATCACAATTAATAGCGCGACGAAAGGCCATAACCACCACATCCGTCTTGGGAGCCCCAAACTATCAGTAGCCGACTGGCGAAACTCTTCAGCCACCTAAATTCCCCACAAAGAGGTCTCTAACTGACCCACAACATACCTAAATTTCAGCTGCGCCGCCTCGACATCTGCAAGACCTTGCGCATCCGGTTGAGAAAGCCTGATTTCAGCAGACATTGCAACCGCGAGAGCGATGCTCCAAGCTGCCTTATGTTTTTGCGTTAATGGTAATTCAAGCCCCCAGACGGGCATAGTCACCTGCCAAAGCGAACTTTTTTCGGCTTCGAGGTACCATTCTGAAATTCCAAGCAATGCCCCACTACCTCGCAAATGACCACGACATTCAAGTTCCCCATCCAATATTAATGTCGGATTCGGGAATAGAACGTCGATTCCCGGATCAAAGTATACGCCCCGTCCAGAATCGACTATCCATTTGAGATCTTGATTTTCAAGGTGTGCTATCCAAGGGTTCATTTACCGTCTCCGGTTGCAACTGATCCCATCACTTCAGACAAAAGTAGGACCAAACGTATTTTTTCATAACGCATGCAGACTCAACCCTGTGGCCGCATCGCCGGGAACAGAATTACATCCCGAATAGAATATTGTTCCGCCAAGAACATCACCAATCGGTCAATCCCAATTCCTTCGCCGGCTGTGGGCGGTAACCCATATTCAAGCGCTCGCAAATAGTCATCATCATAGAACATGGCTTCATCGTCACCGTCGGATTTCTGTGCAACTTGCTGCTGAAAACGTTCCGCTTGATCTTCAGCATCGTTTAACTCACTAAAGCCGTTAGCAATTTCGCGACCACCAATAAAGAACTCAAATCGGTCGGTCACAAAAGGATTCAGATCGTTACGGCGAGCCAGCGGGCTCACCTCCGCTGGATATTCCGTAATAAAGGTAGGGTGCGTCAAACGTGCCTCAGCAACAGCCTCGAATATTTCAATTTGCACCTTGCCTAGCCCCCATGATGACTCAATCTTCAGATTCAGAGTTCGGGCGAGTGCTTTTGCTTGCACCAGATCATCTAAAATCGCTTCTGTCGCCTTGTCGCTATATTGCAAAATAGCTTCCTTCACTGTCATGACATCAAATGGCTGATCCAGGTTTACCTGAGATCCATCCTCAAGAGCAAAAACTGTTTTACCGCATACTTTTTTTGCTACTTCACGGAGTAACTCCTCTGTCATGTGAATGAGGTCGCGGTAGTCTGAATAGGCCCAGTAGAATTCCAGCATTGTGAATTCAGGATTGTGGCGCGTTGAAAGGCCCTCGTTACGGAAGTTCCTGTTAATCTCGAATACACGTTCGAAACCACCGACGACCAACCGTTTCAAGTATAGCTCGGGCGCAATACGAAGATACATATCGATATCGAGCGCATTGTGGTGCGTGATGAATGGCCGAGCCGATGCGCCACCAGGGATTACCTGTAACATCGGGGTCTCGACTTCAAAAAATCCGCGCGACTCGAAGAAATGTCGGATTGCTGCTATCACTTTAGAACGTAAAGCAAACACCTCACGCGTCTCCTGATTAGTCATCAGATCCACATAACGCTGTCGATATCTGAGCTCAGTATCCGTTAGACCCTTATGCTTGTCGGGCAGTGGACGCAATGACTTGGTGAGAAGTCGTATTTCGGTCAAGTGAACCGATAATTCACCAGTATTAGTTTTAAAGAGTCTCCCACTTCCACCAATAATGTCGCCAAGATCCCAAGTTTTGAATTCATCATATATTCCATCAGGTAAATCAGCTTTCGTTGCGAACAACTGAATCCGACCACTAGTATCTTGGATCGTTAAGAAGCTGGCTTTTCCCATAATTCTGCGCAACATGATACGCCCACAGACAGCGACCGCCACCCTTTCCTCAGTGAGTGTATCCCTGTCCGTATCGCCGAATGTGTCCGTCAACACAGACGCTAAGTGTGTTCGACGAAAATCATTTGGAAAACTGGGTTGGTCCAAGTCCCGAATACGAGCCAGTTTCCTGTACCTTTCTACGATCAGTTGATTTTCGTCAACTTCAACCTCAGACTTTTTGTGTTCTTTCATTACAGTCCCTGTTTCAGGCTAGCCTCAATAAATGGATCCAAAGCGCCATCGAGCACTGCTTGCGTATTGGATGTTTCAATACCGGTTCGTAAATCCTTAATGCGACTGGAGTCCAATACATACGAGCGTATCTGGCTTCCCCAACCGATATCCGCTTTTGAATCCTCAAGTGCTTGTGCCTCTGCCCTACGTACATCCATCTCGCGCTCGTACAACTTAGCGCGCAGCTGTTTCATTGCAAAATCTTTGTTTTGATGCTGTGAACGCTGGCTCTGGCACTGCACTACAATTCCGCTTGGTTCATGAGTAATCCGTACAGCAGAATCGGTTTTATTGACATGTTGACCTCCCGCTCCCGACGCCCGATATGTATCGATACGAAGACTTGATGGATCGATCTCAATCTCAACATCGTCATCAATCTCAGGAGAAACAAAAACCGACGAGAAAGAGGTATGGCGTCGTGCTCCAGAGTCAAACGGGCTCTTTCGAACTAACCGATGAACACCAGACTCTGTTCTCAACCAGCCATACGCGTACTCACCTTGTATGTGGATAGTAGCGCTCTTGATACCGGCAACTTCGCCTTCTGATACTTCCACCACGTCTACTCTAAATCCTCTCTTTTCAGCCCAACGAAGGTACATACGGAGCAGCATATTTCCCCAATCTTGAGCCTCAGTTCCGCCCGAGCCTGCCTGAATATCGAGGTAGCAGTTATTACCGTCAGCTTCGCCTGAAAACATCCGGCGAAATTCGAGTTCATCCACTAATTTCTCAAGACGCTCGAGCTCCTCATCGACTTCAGCAAGACCGTCTTCATCACCTTCCTCAAGCAACATAGTGGTGAGTTCTTTTTGGTCATCTAAACTCTGGTGAACGTCGTCGATAGTCTCAACTACAGTTTCAAGACTGGCTCGCTCACGGCCAAGTGCCTGAGCTGTCTTGGGATTATTCCAGACGTTAGGATCCTCAAGTTCTAGATTGACTTCGTCGAGTCTTTCGCGTTTCGCAACGTAGTCAAAGGTACCCCCTGAGCACGTCTGTGCGCGCCTTTAGGTCTGCCATCATTGCATTGCGGGCATTAATTTCCATGGATGATCTCAGTGGTTTCAAAGAGCCGAGATTCTACAGAAATTCGAGCTTCTCGTCAGGCTGTTTACGAAAGCTGTGCTGTAATCTCTTCGGTCATATCACCAATTGGTTCTTGTGGCTTAATCCGTCTCATCAAAACCGCCATCAAAGGTGGAATGAAAAACAACACAAGTAAAGTTGACAACAAAAGGCCACCAAAAACCACGATTCCAATTCCCCGATAGAGTTCAGATCCGGCACCAGGAAATATAATTAAAGGTAACAAACCAACTAGGCTAGTTAATGTTGACATGAAGATAGGGCGGATCCGATTACTTGTGGCTTCCAAAATAGCGTCTACCGACCTCATATCATCATGCTGGATGTGCCAGAGCGTCTGCTCCACCATCAGAATTGCATTATTTACTACTACCCCAGTCAGAATAATGAAGCCAAGCATTGTTAGCATATCGAGCGGTTGGTCCATGACTAAATTAAGTAGTGCGAGCCCCAAAATACCGCCTGTTGCGGCAATGGGAACAGTTATTAAGATAATCAGTGGCAATGCGAAACTTCTCAAAAGAACCACTAACAACAGATAGATCACTGCAAGTGCCAGAATCACGTTGGCTTGCACTGCATCCCAAGCCTTAGACAAATCATCAGCTGCACCAGATAATTCGAGCCTTACACCGTCCTCAGAATCAATATTAAAGGGAAGTACAACTTTCGAGTTTATCTCGGCAATTGCTGTTTCTAATGGAACCGATTCATGCAATCGGAGTTGTATAGTTACTACACGTCGACCCGCCTTACGTAACAGCTGATTGGGTGCTGACTCGATTGATACCTCGGCAAGCTGACCAATTTTTACCAATGAACCATCTCGAGCAATCACCGGAATATCTTCAATATCCTCGATTTTAGCTGTTTCGCGAGTTTGGGTTGTGAGAACCAGCTCAACCAACTCACCACCTAAAGGAATTTCGCGGACAAGAATTCCATCGTTATAGACATCCAGGGCCTGAGCAAAATCTCTGGCTGATACCCCAGCTCGTGCCAACGAATCCGGATTGGGCCTTACGACAAGTTCGGGACTGACAGCATTCTCAGATGGACGTACTCGAACCTGATGCCCCGCCTTTCGTGGAAATAATTCACCTATCTGGCGACGTATCAGGCGAAACGCAGGTTCCACTGTCTCATAATCGGGACCTAGGACATCAATCAAAATACCCCGCGATCCCCCAACCGACCGACCAAAAAGCGAGGCCTGCGTCACGAAGGCCCTCGCACCCGGTGCTTTGGATACAGGTTCCGCTAAGACCGGGATCAATTCACGAATCCGCTCAGCATCTTCAGTCGCCGCACCCGCAAAGGCCCCGCCGTTGTATGCAACAAAAAAGAATCGATCAATGTGGGGTAATTTCGCAGGATTTGGCTGTTCCCACAAAGGACGCGCGACATCTTCCATAGATTGAGCGAAATTCAAGGTGGCCTCACGGGTGTACCCGGGCGGAACTGAAATACGTCCGAACACAAAGTTTCGATTTCCATCTGGCAGATAGTCAAGCGGCGGCATCATCATTACAAGCGCAACTACCGAACTAGCGACCAGAGCAAAAACCACCATTAAACCCAACCAAGTCGATTTGACGACTTTACGTCCATAAGCTAAGACCAATCTCGTTAAGCCACTGGCAAGCGTGTCAATAACAGGTATTCGTATCTGTTGGTCAAACCGCTTTGCATCCTTTATGAACTGCGAGGCAAGGGCCGGGATGACAGTGATCGATACGATCACCGACACAATCACAGATACACTTATAGCAACAGCAATATCGCGGAACAATTGACCAACAGGCAAACCCAGTACCAAGATTGGGATGAAAACAACTACTGTCGTCAAAGCGGAACCTAGTATTGGTGCCCATACCTGACGAGCTCCCCAGTACGCGGCCTGCATCGTTCCCACACCCGATTGTTTCAGCCGGTAAATGTTCTCCAAACTGACTATTGACGCATCAACGACCATCCCAACCGCAAATGCAAGGCCAGCCAACGAGATCACATTAATCGATAAACCAAGACCGGCAATCACCACGAATGTGGAAATAATCGACACGGGGATAGCAATCATCACGATCGCAGTTGGTGCAAGCGCCCTCAGAAATGTTAACAATACAGTAATTGCTAAAATACCACCGATCATGATGTTGCTTCGCACGAGCTCTAAAGCCGTACCTATATAAACCGTTTCATCGTAAACAATCCGCAGGTCCAAGCCGCGATCGGCAAGAATTCCGGCATTCAATGCGTCAACTTCCTGTTTCAAATCCTCAAGTGTTGTCACTACATTGGTTGCTGGCTCACGGAGCACTGCAAAGGTGATCGCAGGCTTGCCATTCAAACGCCGAAAGCTGCCTGGGGTCTTATAGCCAAGCTCTACGTTCGCCAAATCCGATAACTTCACGTTGAATATCCTGCCGTCACGAACCTCGGTTCGAACAACTAGCTGTTTGGCGGTCTCAGGAGTATAACTAATTGCCTCTGTACGTAACGTAAAGCTCCGATTACCCTCCGTAACCTCACCCGCTGTGACCTCAGCCGATGATACCTTGATAGCGTCTGCAATCTCTGTCACCGACAGGCCGAAATCTGCAACTTGATCCATATCAAGCGCGATACGAATCTCCCGTTTGGCGCCTCCCCGCGAAGTCACCTCAGATATACCTGGGATCCGGCTTAACGGCTCCAAAATCACGGTATCTACAAACTCACTAAGGGTATCAATATCGATATCCACATTATCCTTTGCGACCAGAGCCATCCGGGCAATTGGGGAATCTTCGGAATTGGATGTCCTAACCTCTGGTGACTTTGCATCCTTTGGAAGTCCAGATACTCTAGCCAGCTGACCAAGTAGTTTTACAAGAGCGGCATCCATATTCTGGCCTACACCATACGTCAGGGTGACACGAGCACGTCCGCGACGGCTGTCACTTTCCACGCTCTGAACGCCAGCTAGACCTGTTAACTCACGCTCCAGACGAAGCACAATCTCTCGCTCAACGTCCTTTGGTGAGGCGCCCGGCCAACTCACTCGTACCTGTAGAACAGGTTTGTCTATATCTGGAGTCATCTGTATTGGTATCGTTTGTAGCGAGGCTAATCCAAATAAAATCATAGCCAAAACAATCGCCAACACAGCAATCGGATGCGTAATCGCACCACGAATCAAACTACTCACGATTGGTCCCCGAGGATACTTACTTTCTGACCTTTGCGAAGACCCTCCTGACCTTGAGTGACCACCAAATCACCGGCCTTTACTCCTTTAGTGACAGCAATACGACTACCAACCCCCACACCAAGTGTGATCCGACGGGGTTCCGCTCTACCATCGATGATCAACACGATTCGATGTCCATCCTTACTCGGCATCACAGCATCCTTGGCTATCGTGATCTGTTCGCTCATTTGTCCAATCGGTAATCTCAGATCAATTGGTTCTCCGAGCACTAGATTCTCTTTTGGCGGGCTAACAAACTGTAGCCGGATAGTTCGAGATCCTGTTCTTTGATTCTGTTCTGCAATCAGGGCACGAACTTTCAAATCATAGAAAGATTGACGAATCTTCCCAGTAATGATTTGTCCCACGGACACCGATTCGTAGGCTTCTGGTCTTACTTCCGCTTCCACCTCAACACCAAGATCGGGTAATAATTGAAATAATCGATCTCCAGACCTGACGTATTGGCCCTCGGTGACGTTGACCTCAATAATTCGGCCGCTTGTGCCCACTGTTACCTGCGTATGGTTCAGCTGACCCTCGACGTCTGCAATTTCAATTTTTAAGTCCTCAAGCTCGTATAACGTTTTACCAACGTCACTTTCCGCCTTGATTACGTTAAGTTCCACCTCCTCGGTAGCATCGCGAGTCAATAAATCTTTAGTTGTCAGGCTCTGTGCGCGTCTCAACTGCTGCTCACGGACGGCCTTACGTTGGTTCAATAAAACCAGTTGTGCTTTAAGATATCTCATTCGATTGTTCAGGCTTTTCAGATTATTGCGAATTTCTGTATCGTCCAATCTTGCGAGCTCGTCGCCAGCTTCCACCCTATCTCCGACTCGCACTGCCATCGACCGTATGGATTCTGAAATCTCAGCGGATAATGTATAGATTTCGCCTGCAACGACACGCCCCGAAGCTGCCGTACCAGACTGTACTTGCGTGATAACAGCCTTATCCACATACACAGGGATTCCTGCAGCCATCATGGACTGCGAGACTAAGAAAGAAAGGCCTGTGATAAGTTGACGCATTACATTCGACTTCTGTAATAATCTGAAAGTGTTTTATGCGCCTTATTTTGGGCGAATAAAAGCTATTGTAAAAAAAAATTGGAGGCCCAGTGCAATATCTTCACACCATGATCCGTATCACTGATATCGACGCCTCACTGCGTTTCTACTGCGATGGACTGGGACTACAGGAAATCCGACGCTACGAGAGTGAGGCTGGTCGTTTTACTTTACTTTTTTTGGCAGCTCCGCGTGATGTTGAGAATGCCAAGGTGAATAAAGCACCACTCGTCGAGCTAACTTACAATTGGGACTCCGAAGAGTACGCTGGCGGCAGAAATTTCGGGCATCTTGCCTACCGAGTCGACGATATTTATGCATTATGCGATCACTTAGAAAGTCAAGGTATCACCATTAATCGGCCGCCAAGGGATGGCTATATGGCTTTTGTAAAAAGTCCTGATGGGATCTCTATCGAACTTTTACAATCTGGTGATCCACTCCCGCCAGCAGAGCCATGGGCTACGATGTCTAATACAGGGACCTGGTAAACCTGATACACTAGAAACATAGAAAAAAGGATTAGAACCATGATTAAACAACTCTTATCAGCACTCGTTTTGAGTGCCGTTGCGTTAGCCTCAAGTGCCGGGAATATCCCGGATCCTTTGCGTATCGCAACCGAGGGCGCCTATCCCCCGTTCAATGGTGTTGATGCAAACGGCAAACTCATTGGGTTTGATGTCGATATCGCGATGGCCCTCTGTAAGGAAATGAAAGCGAACTGCGAGCTGGTGGCGCAAGATTGGGATGGGATCATCCCCGCATTAGTCGCGAATAAGTACGATGCAATTATTGCTTCGATGTCAATAACAGATGAGCGTAAGAAAACCATCGACTTCACTAATAAGTATTACTCGAATTACCTGGCGATTATCGGTGAGAAAGGCAAAGTAGCAGGAGCCAACGACTTGGCAGGAAAAGTGGTTGGTGCCCAGCGCTCCACATTGGCCTCGCAATGGGCTGAAGACAATCTCATGGGAAAGGCAGATGTAAAGTTGTATGACACCCAGACCGCGGCTTACGCTGATCTCTCTGCGGGGCGTCTGGAGGCGATGGTATCCGATATATACCCCGCGATGGACTGGCTAAAGGACAATAGCAGCTACGAGCTTTCCGGTAACGCGATTGATATTAACGATCAGATTGGCATAGGCATACGGCAAGGTGAGTCGGATCTCAAAGCGGCCTTCAACAAAGCGATTGATGCCATTCGTAAAAACGGTACATACGCAAAAATCAACGCTAAATACTTTTCTGCCGATATCTATTGATCGGATCTGGGGGCGAGAGCCCCTGTTTTCGGTATGGACTCGCTATCTAAGCTGTCGTTAGGGCATTCCGGTTGGGGTGACGAGCTCCTTATTGGAGCACTGATGACAGTCAGTCTCGCTATTGTTTCGTTAACTATAGGGTTGATAATTGGGGGCGTATTAGCTCTTTGTAAAATCCAACCAATTACCATTCTGCGCGGATTTGCACACGGACTGACCCTCCTTTTCCGTGGGACCCCTGAATTCTTGGTGATATTGGTTGTTTTCTTTGGGCTCGATATTTTAATAAACGCTCTCTTGAGTTCTCTCGCGATAGATTTCAAAGTATCAACACCCAAATTCTGGGCGGGAGCACTTGGTCTCGGTTTGATTTTCGGGGTTTATGCTTCTGAGGTACTCAAGGGCGCATACTACGCGGTCCCAAAAGGCACACTTGAAGCCTCACACGCATTAGGTCTCTCTAAATTTCGGACCACCACTCAAATACACATTCCTTTAATGTGGAGTCACGCACTCCCTGGATTGATGAACCTCTGGCTGGTGTTACTCAAGGACACCTCCCTAGTCGCCGTCATCGCGTTCGACGAACTTTTAAGAACAGCAAAGGTTGCCGGGGAAACCGAGCGAGAACCGTTTATTTTTTTCTTAGCCGCTGGTGTCTTGTATTTATTGATGACCTGGGTAAGTGATCAAACGAAGATCCGACTCGAGAATCGCTTCAGCTTGGCTGGACGAAACTGATGACAGAAGCAATTTTCAAAAGTATTAATTTCTGGTTTAAAGGCTGGCACTACGACATTGGCAATGCCGTATGTGTTCCACTTGAGCAGATACTACCAAACTCGATCGGTCCATACTGCCCGCGGCTAGTAGACGGTTTCTTTACCACCTTGGAACTTGTTGCACTGTCACTGATTTTCGCCTTCTTACTGGCCAGGATGATGGCTCAACTTCTTGTGATCGGACCAACCCTAAGTCAGAAACCAATCAAAATCTATACCTATATATTTCAAGGTACTCCGATCCTGATCCAGCTTTGGATGGTTTACTACGGTTTGGCACAATTTAAGTGGATCCAAGAGTCAGCGGGATGGATATTTTTAGGTAGTGGGTGGTGGGTGGGCTTGATAGTTCTGACTCTTAATTCCGCAGCCTATCAAACCACCATCCTAATTGGTGCAATCCGTAACCTACCACAGGGTCAGTTGGAGGGGGCCCATTCAATCGGTATGAATCCACGGCAGACCTACCGAAAGATCCTTTTCCCACAAGCCATACGAACCTCATGGCCAGCACTTGCGAATGAAGGAATTTTGTTGCTTAAAGCGAGTGCGCTTGTGAGCACCATAACTGTGCTTGACCTGATGGGCCATGCCAGGACTGTCTTTTCACGGAGCTATGATCTTTGGGTATATGGCGGAGCAGCGTTGCTATATATTTTGCTGACTGCTTTGGTGACCCTTATCGCTTTCTTAATCCGTCGCTACTGGTTCCAGAGTCTTCCCTCCGATCCTTGGTTCAGGGAATTCTCGCGCTAGGTGCTAATTCCTATAAGCAGCCTTCGCCTCGTCCTCATCGACCTCAAGAACACCGCCTTTTGCTGCATCACGCTCATGCTGGACGATATCTCGAGCATCCCAAGGGTAATCTACCCACACATCTTCAATGTCCTTACCGACAAACACATGCTTGACCGTTTGTGGGAATTCCGCCTTTTTCGGTTTCAACTTGTTATGCATAACAAACACCCCAATCTCTGCCGGATTTTCTGCAAGTAGTTCACCGATCGCAAATGCTAACGTAGTGCGCTCGTCATCCACTTCGTCCACCAATAGAACACGTTTCCCTGTAATCATGTTATTCACACCCTCTACCCACTGAAGTTTGAAGGGAATCTCTGACGGTGGCTCGTCGGGATGATACCTGGCCAGCGAAATAGCAATCAGCGGCTTTTCCACATACGTTCTCAGGATACGTGCAGGAATAAAGCCACCGCCACCAATAGCAAGTATGACGTCAAACTGAAAGTCACTCGCGATAATTTGCCGAACACCATGCGCTATAGTTTGATGGAGATCGGCGTAGGAAAAACGGAGACGTGCACTCATGAAAACTTTCCAGACAAAAAAGCATGGTATCACTGAGCGGTCGAGATATTCGACTGCCAAATCGAATCTACTAAATTCCCCCAAGTTTAGATAATTCAGCCCCTGAAATACTGTGGGGTGATTTGATTGTTATATTATCCGAATTCAGCGAACAATATGTTGCGAACTCTTACGTATTGCACGAAGTGCGTTACACTTCCCGTGAAAGCCTAATCACAATTTGGAAATCATTTTTATGTCCAACGACCTCCGCGAAGCTGCACTCCGATATCACCATGTAGCGCCAGCTGGAAAATTAGAGATCGCGCCAACCAAGCCCATGGCCACGCAGCGAGATTTGTCACTTGCCTACAGTCCTGGTGTTGCCTACGCGTGTACCGAAATTGCTGAAGATCCCAGTAAAGCTGCCGAACTCACTGCACGCGCGAATATGGTCGCAGTAATCACTAACGGCACGGCCGTTCTTGGACTAGGCGCAATTGGGCCCCTAGCCTCCAAACCAGTGATGGAGGGTAAATCGGTTCTGTTTAAAAAGTTCGCCAACATCAATTCAATTGATATCGAGGTCGATACCACCGATGTAGATCGCTTTTGTGACGTTGTTTCTGCGTTAGAGCCTTCTTTTGGGGGAATAAATCTAGAGGACATAAAAGCCCCAGAGTGTTTCGAGATAGAGTCACGACTCCGGGAACAGATGAATATCCCAGTCTTCCACGACGATCAACACGGAACGGCGATCGTGGTCGGCGCTGGAATGCTCAATGCGATGCGCTTACTCGGAAAAGAATTGGACGAAATAAGGCTAGTTTGCTCGGGCGCGGGAGCGGCGGCCCTCGCATGCCTAAATATGTTGAAAACACTCGGGGTCCGGCAAGAGAACATCATAGTATGCGATCGGCATGGGGTTCTCCGTAATGGTCGTGAAGCTCCGATGGATAAGTATAAATCACAGTACGCTAGGGACACCGAGCTTGCTACGTTGAAGGAAGCTTTGGTCGGTGCTGATGCATTTTTAGGGCTATCGGTGCCCGGTATGATTGATCAGGAAGATGTCGCGAACATGGCAGATCGTCCAGTAATTTTTGCGCTTGCAAACCCAACACCTGAAATCATGCCCGAACGAGTGAAAGAAGTTCGTCCAGACGCGCTGATTGCGACCGGTCGCTCAGATTACCCAAACCAGGTTAATAATGTGCTGTGTTTCCCATTTCTGTTCCGTGGCGCACTTGATTGTGGGGCAACAGTCATCAATGAGGAGATGAAGGCCGCCTGCGCGGAAGCTATAGCTGCAATGGTCCATGCTGCTCCGTCCGATGAGGTTTTGAATACTTATCAAGGAGAGCAGTTAACATTTGGACCAGAGTATTTTATTCCTAAACCTTTCGATACGCGCCTGATTATGGAGATCCCGCCCGGAGTCGCTCGAGCGGCCCATAAATCTGGCGTGGCTACACGTCCTATAGACGATCTGGATGCATACCGTGACGACCTTAGTCGTTTTGTTTTCCGTTCCGGAATGTTGATGAAGCCAATTTTCGAGGCGGCTCGCGCAACCAAACGCCGCCTAGTACTCGCCGAAGGTGAGGGCGGTAAAATACTTCAGGCGTGTCAATTGATCGTGTCCGAGAAACTTGCCGATGTCACGCTTATTGGCAGACCGCACGTGATCGAAGAAAAAATAAAATCCATGGGGCTATCAATCGTGCCCGGCCAAGATTTTGAAATAGTAGACAACTTGAGTGACGATGTTATGACCCCGATCGGTGAAGAATATCATGCGCTCATGGCGCGTAAGGGCATGACTCCAAAAGCGGCTCAAACGCGTGTTCGTGCAAATACAACCGTCGTTTCTTCTATGCTACTTCACCGGGGTGATGCTGATGCAATGCTTTGCGGTACCTTTGGAACCTATGGAAAGCATCTCCGTTTAGTCGAGGAAATCATTGGCCAAGACGGAGCGTCTCCTGTGGTTGGGGCTCTAACAGTGTTAATACTGCCACAGGGGACCTTCTTCCTGACGGACACACATGTCAATCTCGATCCAACCGCTGAACAGTTGTGTGAACTCGCTAAATTGGCTGCAGACGAAATTCGACGGTTCGGGATTCAACCCAAAGCCGCCTTTCTGTCACATTCTAATTTTGGTTCTTCCAACACAACTTCTGCTATAAAAGTTCGACAAGCGGCGACCATGTTCATGGATCGATACCCAGATATCGAAGCCGATGGCGAGATGCACGCAGATGCTGCACTGGAAGAAAAAGTTCGTTTGGATCTACTCCCAAATAGCAAACTGACAGGTACGGCTAATCTACTAGTTTGTCCAAACCTCGATTCTGCCAATATCGCACGGAATTTGTTGAAGGTCCTTGGAAATGGCGTGACCGTGGGACCACTTTTGCTTGGTCTCAAAAAAGAGGCGCATGTTGCTACTGCGTCAAACTCACCTCGCGGTATTTTCAACATGGCGGCAGTTGCTTTAGCTAATGTGAATCGAGACAACGATTAATGGATCGAATGGCCAACACAATAGGCGAACCCAAATTGCTCGTTTTTAAGCCAGTTCCTCCACCAAAAAATCTATCAATACACGGGTTTTAAGTGGCAAATGTCGACCGTGGGGGAAGACGGCATACAGTTTTCTTTCTGGGATAGCTTGATAGTCGGGCAGCACCTCTCGCAAACGTTCATTCTGAAGTTCAGATTCGACCATAAATCGGGGTAACAATATTAAACCCTGACCCGCCCTAGCAAACGATACCATCATCTGGTCGTTATTGGTTGATAACCTAGCTTGAGTTACGATTTGTAGCGGTTCCTCCAAACCTTTTTGTAACTTCAACCGTTGTGCGTTTCGATCAGATCCGTAGTGCACAAAAGGCATATTAGATAGGTCGTCTGGTGTCTGGGGCGTCCCGTACTCCGCAAGTAAGATCGGTGCACCCACGAGCACCATTGGGATATCTGCAAGTCTGCGAGCGACCAGCGAAGAATCCTCCAAGTGACCGATTCGAATCGCAAGATCAAAACCCTCTCCGACCAAATCAACAAAACGATCAGACAACTCAACATGCAAATGAATATCTGGGTGCTTCATGATAAATGAAGTCAAAGGCTCTTTTAAGACCCGTTGCGCGAGTGCAACAGGTGCAGAAATGCGAAGAGAACCTTCCGGATTCACTTTACGACCAGCAAGCATCTCACCAACTTCCTCAATACCTTCCACGAGAGGCGCTGACCGCTCAAATAAAAATGATCCTTCGTCGGTCAAACTCAATTGACGGGTTGTCCGATGAAATAGGCGTGCACCGAGATCATTCTCCAGACGCTGAACCTGCTTACTAACCGCTGATCCCGTCATACCGAGACGCCTAGCCGCCTCGGCAAAACTACCATGACGAGCAACGGCCACAAAAATTGGTATTCTAGAAAGACGATCCATAATTATTTTTGCAACATTTCCTGAATTCAATATTATTAGTTCCATAATAGAGTTAATCAATGGGATTTTTATTTATTTAAATCCATTTCATAAGCACTTGTGGTATCGCCGATGAAAAAATTAACAGACATCTTTGTTAAGTGAAATATTTGGAATCGCCCTGACCCGAGTCGCGCTCGGTATCATTTTGCTTGCTTACGGCTACGTGTTGAAAATCAGTACATTCACCATCGCTGAACCAGTTGGATAATTTAAAAGCATCGGCTTTCCGACGATCGTGGCCTACCTTGTGATTGCTGGTTAGATTTTGGGTGATCTCGCAGTCAGCACCGGTCTAATAGGCGCAGGCAGGTGCGCAGTCAACAACCTAGCCTGAATGAAAACCTTTGTGAGCTTTCGGTCATCAACCCAAGCAATAATTGAATAATCTCATGGGATGATCATCTCGCCATCCCAGGCGATTACCTGCCCCGTTCGTTCAGGCGTTAAAGTATGCAGAACATCCCAAAGGTAAGCGGCTGACTGCTCTGGACTGAACAATTTATTGGGAGGAACTCCTTTCTGAAAAGGTTTAGAAAGATCTGTATCTACAGTCCCTGGATGCAGGCCAACGACCACAGCTCTGGGATTGGTGCGTGAAAGTTCCAGACTCAAATTCTTGGTTAACATATTTTGGGCCGTTTTACTCGCGCGATAACTGTGCCAGCCGCCCAAACGATTGTCTCCAACGGATGCGACTCTTGCCGAGAGGGTCGCGACGACCAAAGCCTCTCGATGACGTATAAGGTGGCCCAAGGCCGCGTACCACAAAAAAGGCCCGAAACAATTTACAGAAAACACTATTTCAAGTTTTGACCGGGTAAGGTCGGCGAGTTTCTTTTCTGGTCTCACCCCGACTGATTCATCTTTTAGAATCCCAGCGGTCGTCACCACTAAATGTAGCTTCCCAGTGTAAGAGGCAATCTTCTCGGATGCTTCATTGATCGATGTATCACTCATCAAATCAAGCTCAATCGGAATCACCCGGGAATCCTCGGTTGTGATACGCTCTTGATTACGGGACGTTACAAAAATCTGTTCAAATTCTCCAGACTTAAGAACTCGATCGACCAAGGCTTTTCCCAGACCACTCGTACCACCCTGTATCAATGCAGACTGTGTCATCGATTACCACCTAAAAAGTTTTATGCTGATGCCCATACCAACTACGCAGAATCCGCATAAAAGCCCAAGATTAAGCGCAATATCTGCGAGTCCAGCGTCATCTAGCATCACTGCCCGTGCCGCCTCCAAGACGTGTGTAAGCGGCAATGCCTGTGCAATCGATTGAACCCATTCTGGTGAGCCGTCAAGCGAAAACCAAACACCAGACAACAGTAACATTGGAAATGTGATTGCATTCAGAAGACCGTCGGCAAACTCCTTACTTTCAGTTCTACAGGCAATCGCCAAGCCCAATGTAATCATCGCCAACCCACCGATCAGAGCGATGAGTAACAAAAGAGCGATACTGCCTACCATCTTGTAATCCAGCATCAAATTAGTACCAACAAATACAATCACACTCGCAGTCAAAGTAACCAATAGTCGAGACAAAACCTGAGCCGACAAAAACTCAAACTTTGTCAGGGGTGTGGCCTTCAGACGCCTTAAGTAGCCAGACTGTCGGTACCTTACAACCACATAGCCAACTCCCCAAAGTGCGCTATACATCATATTCATTCCGAGAATCCCCGGTACTACCCAGTCAACATAACGAATAGCTTCCCCGTCCGTCTCCCCGCGTTGCAGTGGTCGATTCTCTGTATACTTTAAAAGTAACTCCAGAATAGCGCCTGACGCTGAATTACCGTTCACCCAATAATCCACGGACCCATCGACAATCTTCACAACCAGATCTGTTTGTTGGCGTGACAAACGATCTAGTGCCTTGTCTTCCCGATCAATAATTGTCTCAACTCCGGGGAATTTAACTATCTCGGGAAGTGATTCTGTACCAATCGCTGTTACCACAAATAGCGCTCTCGGAGGGCCTGAAAAAACAACAGCAAGCGCAAATACGATCAGCACTGGAAATACCAGATTCCAACCAAAACTCGCTCGATCTCGGAGGTATTCAAGGTTTCTAGCTACGAAAATTGCCTTCATGCGTCGCAGCGAACCCAAGATTGAACTCACTCAATAACCTCCTGCGTCTTCACGAGCGGCTCACCCGTCAATGACAAAAAAAGTGTATCCAAATCCGACACACCAGCTTCTTTGATCAATTTTTTCGGAGCACCCTGCAATAATGTTTTCCCATGTGACAGGATCAACAACTCATCACACAGTACCTCAGCCTCCTCCATATAATGCGTGGTTAGAATTAATGTCCGACCATCTGCCTTCAACTCGGAAACTACATCCCAGAGGTCACGACGTGATCGTGGATCAAGTCCGGTGGTTGGCTCATCTAAAAAAACAATCTCTGGATTATGTACAAGAGCAAGTGCGAGAAGCAGACGCTGACGCTGACCACCAGACAAGCGACGCGTATCGCGATGTAAAAAATCATTGAGCCGAAATTGGTCGATAAGTCGATCCATTGGAATTGGATCATCGTAGAAGCTTGAGAAAAGTTTAAGGTTGTCAAAGGGCGACAGAAAATCTTGCAACGCTGTTGCTTGGAACTGGATACCTACACGATCCTGATAGTCGGCTGGAAACGGTTTACCAAAGTAACGGACAGACCCACTGGTTGGCTCTTCCATTCCCTCAAGCATTCCTAGTGTCGTGCTCTTCCCTGCGCCGTTCGGCCCTAATAATCCAAAACATTGTCCCTTGAATATCTCAAAATCGAGCCCGTCAACGGCGACAACATCGTCATAAGATTTGCCAAGACCAGCAACCGATAGCACGACATCAGTCATATATAACCCAGTGACTCGATTAATATTGATAGGCCCCGCAAGAGCGTTTCAGTCTGGTCGACTGTCTCTTTAAGCATCCGGGTTACCTTTTTGTTCTAATTCCGCATAACGAATTGTTAGTGACACATCTTGGCCACGATATGTATTTATAGTTAAGTTGTAGACACATTTTATCCAATCTCCTGATTGTACTAGCGCAGGTTCGCTCGATTCGAGAGCCGAAAACCAGATCGCTTGAAGTTCTCGGCCTTCAAAACGCAACCTCAGACTTAAGTGTGTTTGATCTTGGCCAACTATCCGAACGGATACCACTTGGAAGATACCCATAAACAAGGGCTGGTCAAATCCGCGGCCGAATGGTCCAAATGACTCCATATATTCAACCCAACGGATAGTTAGATGTTCAGTTAGTAATTCGCCATCCACGAGAAATCGAGTCTTTCGGCCAACCCATGGATATGTCTTTCGATAAACTTCCTGCAACTCTCGACTAAATACAGCTATTTCCTCCTTAGGGATCGTCATACCGCATGCTCCGGTATGTCCTCCGTATCGAATCAGCACGCCAGGCCGATTATTATTCACCTGGTCAAGCAATGCCTTCGCATCGACTTCTGGAATTGAACGCATTGATCCCGTCAAAGTTCCGGTATCATTACCAGTTGTGAAAACGATCGTGGGAGCCCCTTCTATTTCAGCTATCCGGCTCGCAACAATCCCTTGGACTCCTGCGTGACCATTTTCTAAGACCACACACAACACCAACCCTCCATTTAGGCATTGACGTCTGGCTAGTGGCTTAGCCCGGTTAACCATCGCCTTTTCAATTTTTCTACGTTTTTTATTATCTGCATCCAAATCTGTAAAGGCATCGGTCGCCTCAACGACCGAAGATGCCGATAGGTACTCATAGCCCCTGAGTGAATGGCCGATCCGTCCCCGTGCATTCAGCCTAGGCGCTAGCTGAAATGCGAGCAGCTCCGCATTGATTTCCTTTGGCGATGAAGTAAGTTGTGATATCGCGACCTGCCAGCACGGCCTCTCTTGGCGAGCAATCAAACTTAAACCTGCCTTAACCACAGCACGGTTGGTCTCACTCAATCCCAAAGACACACAGTCAGCCACCGTTCCTAGAGCAACATAATCAAGAAGGTCGCCAAGCTTTGGGATCGTTCCTTCTAGCACACCACAGTCAACCAACTCTTGCCTTAACTGGCTCATTACCAACCAAGACACCAAACAGCCGGCAATAGCTTTATCCGGATATAAACAGTCGGTGCGGTTCGGATTTACCACAGCATAAGCACTTTTTGGCGGTCCATCATCCGACACACGATGGTGGTCTGTCACGATGACATCAATTCCGGCATTTTTCAGCCTTGCGATTTGCGACTCGTCTGATGAACCGCAATCAGCCGATATGACAATGTCAGGGGTATCCTCGGACTCTAACAATCGATCAACTAAGGTCTCAGAAATACCATAACCGTCCTCCAATCGATGACCAATCCAGTGTGAGATCTGTTTTTCAGAGACACCAAATCGAAGCAAAGCGTGCGTAATGACCGCATGGCTTGTAAGACCATCCGCGTCATAATCTGTGAGCACACCGATATACTCACCATTACTGATGGCTAGCCGAAGGCGATCTGTTGCGTTCTTTATATCTTTGAGGAGTGAGGGAGATGCAATATTTTGGAGTTGAGGATTTAGTACCGAACCGAGCGACTCCTCACTCGTGATTCGGCCGGCAATAATTCGGGCCATCACGGGGTCTAACCCACGCGACCGAGCCTCGGCGAATACCGAGGTATCAATCAGACGTGCCTCAAACACTACCCCGTTACTGAACGAACGAATGCTTGGACTTCATTCAGATCGTTCTCAACAATCGTAAAATGCTCTTCTCGCCCAAGCAGATCCATCATGTCAGCAGGCAAAGGCACCTCGTCAAATCCGGCCTTCTCAACGGCTTCCGCGAACTTGGCAGGGTGTGCAGTCGCCAAGACGACCTTAATCGTCTCACTCGGCGTAACTTTTAATGCATCCACACCAGTCGCGGTATGCGGATCAATTAATTCGCCCGTATCCTTAAAAACTCGCTCAATTGTTTCGCATGTTTGCTCATCGTCAACTGCATGAGCAGAAAACAAGGATTTAGCCCGAGCGACTACTGGGTCTTCAAGCTCTACAGCGCCTGATTGGAATTCATTCATTAGTTGTGAGAGCTTAATACCGTCGCGATCATAGAGATCGAATAATAAACGCTCAAAATTAGAACTCACCACGATATCCATTGATGGCGACAGTGTTTTTTCCAAAGGTTTTCTCGATAGATCACCACGAAGGCCGCGAACCAGTGCATCATTTGAATTTGTCGCAACAGTGAAGTGATCTACCGGGAAGCCCATTTGCTTGGCAATATAGCCGCCAAACACATCACCGAAGTTCGCAGAGGGTACGCTGTACGCAATCTTCCGATCTAACGCTCCCAGACGAAGCCCCGAATATATGTAATACACGGTCTGTGCCATGATTCGCGCAAGATTGATTGAGTTAACCGCCAGTAGGCGATTAGGACTCACAAAAGACTGATCCAAAAAGGATGCTTTTACAATCGCCTGACAATCATCAAAGTTACCCTTGAGTGCAATATTGTGCACATTTTCAGATAAGACGGTTGTCATCTGCCGACGTTGTACCTCGCTCACGCGCTGATATGGATGCAAAATCACAACATCTAGATGGTTGGAAGAACGCGTTCCTTCAATGGCTGCCGACCCTGTGTCGCCGGAGGTTGCACCCATAACAACACCGCGCTCTCCGCGCTCCGCCAGAAAGTGGTCTAGCAAACGTCCAAGCAACTGAAGCGCAAAGTCCTTAAATGCAAGCGTTGGACCATGGAAGAGCTCGAGAAGCCAGGTGTCAGGACTGAGTTGCTTAAGCGGTGCTATTGCTGGGTGACGGAAGGAAGAGTACGCATCCTTCACCATTACCTCGAAAGCTTCACGCTTCAACGAACCCTCGACAAAAGGCCACATCACCTCGATTGCTAGTTCATCATAGTGCAGCGATTGCCATTGTCTGAATGTTCCCTCGGAAATTGTGGGCAACGACTCAGGAACATACAAACCGCCATCCGAGGCAAGTCCGGTCAACACCACGTCATCAAACCCCAAGACCGGGGCCTGTCCGCGTGTTGACACAAACTTCATACAGCATCTCCCAACGTTTCACAGCGCAGTACGACTGTCTTCGCAACGATAAAAATTTGCTGCTCTATCTGAGCCAGAGCCAACAAGACATCTTTCTCGCGAACCGAGTGGGTCAATAAAATCAACGCAACCGGTTCCCCTTCAACACCGTCCTTCTGAATCACACTCTCCAGTGATACGCTATGGTCGGCTAGAGTGCGCGTTATGAGGGCCAACACACCTACCTCATCACGAACGGAAAGACGCACATAAAATGGGCATACAGTCTCTTCGATCGGTAGTATTGAGATATCGTTCAGGTGTGTTGGCTGAAACGCGAGGTGCGGAACCCTATTCGTCGGATCGACAGTCAATGCTCGTGCCACGTCAACCAAATCGGCGAC
The DNA here is from genome assembly GCA_913042205.1 of uncultured Gammaproteobacteria bacterium. GTDB lineage: Bacteria > Pseudomonadota > Gammaproteobacteria > Pseudomonadales > Litorivicinaceae > HIMB30. Next base: position 28,857 of record CAJWIY010000001.1, on the reverse strand, counting down.
GACCGCGCTTGCTGTTGGAAGTGACCCAGCTCCTGGTCCGTATAGCAATGTCGAACCAACTGCATCGCCGTGAATTTGAACCGCGTTCATTACGCCGTTCACGTTGGCAAGAAGCTGTGTTTCGGGAATAAGAGTCGGATGTACCCGCATTTCAACGCCCTCTGATGTGCGGCGTGCAATACCTAGATGCTTAATCCGGTATCCAAGCTCCTTGGCATAATCGAGATCCATCAAATCAATGGTTGAAATACCTTGTGTGTATACAGCGTCAAAGTTGAGCGGAATACCAAAGGCGATCGATGCCAAGATGCACAGTTTATGGGCTGCATCGATCCCCTCAACATCGAAGGTCGGATCGGCCTCCGCATAACCCAACGCCTGAGCCTCGTTCAAGACATCCGCGAAGTTGCGACCTTTGTCCCGCATTTCAGTCAGAATAAAGTTACCAGTTCCATTAATTATCCCTGCGAGCCAACTAATTTGATTCGCTGCTAAACCCTCACGCAATGCCTTAATCACCGGGATACCCCCGGCAACAGAAGCTTCAAACGCAATGGTTACGCCTTTTTGCTGTGCCTTCTCGAATAGACCATTCCCGTGCTCAGCAATCAGGGCCTTATTAGCGGTCACTACATGCTTACCCGAATCAATCGCAACTTCGATCAAGTCACGAGCGAAATCGCAACCACCAATTAACTCGACAAAGACATCAATCTCAGGATCATTGGCCACATCCATCAATTCGCGCGATACCCGAATACCAGATAAATCGACGCCATCCCGATCACGGCGCGCACCAACGTGCATAATTTGAATTTCACGACCAATTCGGCGCGCTAGTTCTTCACGATTGTTTGCGAGCACGTTCAGTGTGCCCTGAGCAACAGTACCGAGACCGACAAGGCCTACAGAAATAGGTTTCAAGAATCTGTCCTTAGAAAGTTTGGTTCAACGCGGATTCGACACGAAAAAGACGTTTTATGTTCCTCAGAGCCTGTCGCGTTCTGTGTTCATTTTCAATCAACGCGAAACGAACATGATCGTCGCCGTACTGACCGAAACCAATACCTGGACTAACTGCAACGTTGCCATCACGTATCAGTTTCTTGGCGAATTCAAGTGATCTCATTTCACTATACCGCTCAGGAATTTTCGCCCAAACGAACATAGTAGCTTTAGGCTTTTCAACCGGCCATCCAAGCGCGTTCAATCCCTCACACAGGACGTCACGTCGAGATTGGTACATATCGCGTATCTCATGAACACATTTCTGGTCACCCTCAAGCGCTGCAATTGCCGCGACTTGAATCGGCGTAAATGTTCCGTAATCAAGGTAGGACTTAATGCGGGCCAATGCGCCTATCAACTCTCTATTACCAGCAGCAAAACCAACACGCCATCCCGGCATATTGTAACTTTTCGAGAGTGAGAAAAACTCAACAGCGATATCCTTAGCGCCGCGGACCTGAAGAATTGATGGAGCGACATACCCATCGAACACTATGTCAGCGTACGCAATATCCTGTATTACCCAGATATTATGCTCTTTAGCAATCTCAACCAACTTCTCGAAAAAATTGAGTTCAACACACATAGCGGTCGGATTCGCCGGGAAATTTAGGACCAGCATTTTTGGTCGAGGCCACGAGGTTTCAATCGCTTTAACCAATTCTGCAAAGAAGTCCTCGCCCGGTAGCAGCGGCACATGACGAATATCGGCGCCCGCGATCACAAAACCATATGGATGAATTGGATACGCAGGATTGGGAACCAGTACCGCGTCACCAGGACCCAGAGTTGCCATAGCAAGATGTGCGAGACCCTCTTTCGATCCGATTGTAGTGATTACCTCTGTCTCGGGGTCAAGATCAACCTCGAAACGCGTCTTATACCAAGCTGCCATGGCGCGTCGGAGGCGTGGAATACCCTTCGACTGAGAGTACCTGTGAGTGTCCTCTCGGTTTGCAGTTTCTACCAGCTTTTTTACGATGTGTTCGGGTGTAGGCTGATCTGGATTCCCCATAGAGAAGTCTATCACGTCCTCGCCCGCCGCCCGCGCGCTCTGACGCATTTCGCCAATCACGTTAAAGACATAAGGAGGGAGACGCTCAATGCGAGGAAATCGTGCATCCACTATTAATTCTCAATACATTATAAATGAGTGATTGTAGCTCAAGAACCGAGCTGATTCATGCGTTCTAAAAGGTCTCTCCAGGGTAAATATCCAGGTTGCATCTCACCATTATCAAAAATCAATGTTGGAGTTCCAGTAATTCCAAGCTTTTGTCCTAATTGATACTGATCAGAGACGGGGTTGTCACAGGTCAAAGCTTCTAGTGTTTCACCAGCCTTCGCAAGTGTCATCGCTGCCCTTTGGTCTTCAGCGCAGTAGACGGACACATATTTATCGTATGAGTCTGAGCCAACCCCAGCTCTTGGGAATGCGGCGTAACGGATTTCCACGCCATTCTCTAGGAGCCGATCAATCTCACTATGGAGACGTCTGCAATATCCGCAATCAATGTCAGTGAAGACTAGTAATCGATGCGCCACTTCTGCCACTGGTGAGAACACTACAAGCTTTGATGGATCAAGATCTTCCAAGGTCACTTGACGATCCACTCGACGACTGATTTCTGTCAGATTTTTTACGCCGCCGGTCCCAATCTCATAAAGGTCGCCTGCTACAAAATATAAACCGCTTTTATCGGTATAAACGCGCTCGCCAGACATCAAATTGACTTCAAAAAAAGGTGTCTCCACGACAGCAGTTACTGACTTAATCTGAATCATTGGATTAATGCCAGTGATCGCCTCTCTGATTCGAGCTTCATCGGCCATCGTGACAACTGAGACAAACGTAAAAACCCATGCCAACCAGCGCATAATTGCTCCTTTTTAAATACCGATCAAATTGTAACTCAAGCACGTGGATGATGTGCGATATGTAACCGCTTCAGACGCTCCTTAGCCACATGCGTGTAAATTTGGGTGGTTGATAGGTCCTCGTGACCCAAAAGAAGCTGAACCACCCGAAGGTCTGCGCCGTTGTTAACCAGGTGCGTTGCGAACGCATGACGTAACGTATGAGGGCTCAGTTCCACCTTAATACCAGCCAATTTACCGATATATTTCAGTCGGTGCCAAAATGTCTGACGAGTCATTGGCGCCCCTGATCGGCCAGGGAAAATAACCGGTCCCCGTGGATCAGGTAGCTCCGGGCGTGCTTCTTTAAGATACCGTTCTAACCAGGCTCTAGCCGCCTCACCCAAGGGTACTAGTCTCTCCTTATTACCCTTCCCCAGAATACGCACAACACCCTGCTCGAGACTAATATTCGACCGCTCAAGCCGGCAAAGTTCGCTGACACGAAGACCTGAGGCATACAAAACCTCAAGCATCGTTCGATCACGAAGACCGATCTGAGTCTCAGTATTTGGAGCATTTAATAGCTTCGATATATCAGTCTCTGACAAGGTTTTTGGTAACGAACGTCCTGTTGACGGTCTCTGAATCCGAGCCATTGGATCGTCATTTCGATGACCGTGCAGTATTTGATACTTATAAAATCCGTGGAGAGCAGAGAGTTTTCGTTGAATGGAAGTAATTTTTAAACCGGCAGACAATAACGATCCGATGAAGCCGTTGATGTCAGCATCCGATAATGTCTCGATGGTTTGATCGAGTGATTGCGCGTAGGCATCCGCTCCCACAAGATCGACTCGATACGCGCGCAGCGTTGTTTCAGATAGCCCACGCTCTAGGTAGAGCGCGTCTAAGTAAGCATCAAAAACAGAGGCTGGTCTATGATCCATTAAGCTATCATGGTCGGTAGCATACTACTGGGTCAATGGCTAATCCTTCTAGGGAAGATTTAGATAACATTAGTCGATAAAGGCCATGCCCACCGCAAAACGTCGGTGAGGGTTTAGTAGGTCAATTTTTAGCGGGCGATGGACTATTACTCTGACCACAAACATATAACTAGGCCACAGCGATGACCATCACGCGGAATACGCCTTATTTTGTATCCAACTTTTCCTTGATTCGCGCAGCCTTGCCCGACAACTCGCGCAGATGATACAGCTTAGCCTTGCGAACATCGCCGCGGCGTTTCACGGTAATCGAATCGATTAATGGCGAGTGCAACTGAAAAGTGCGCTCGACTCCAACACCATGCGAAATCTTACGCACGATAAAGCTCGAGTGCAGGCCCCTGTTAGATTTTGCAATCACAACACCCTCGTAGGCCTGAAGTCGCTCCCGCGAGCCCTCTTTGACCTTAACCTGAACCACGACCGTATCGCCAGCCGCGAAGGTCGGTAAGTCTGTCTTCATTTGCTCGTTATTGAGCGCCTCGATGATCGGATTCATGCTCACGACTTTGACTCCCTAATAAATTCATCCAACAACAGCTGATCCTCGTCAGATAGCTCTTTCTGCTCCAATATCTCAGGCCGCCGCAACCACGTCCGCCCTAGGGCCTGTTTGCGGCGCCATTGGGCAATATCTCCGTGATTCCCACTAAGCAATACATCTGGAACCCTCGAGTTTACGATGTCTTCAGGCCTCGTGTAGTGAGGACAATCCAGCAAGCCATCGCTGAATGAGTCTTTCGCTGCGCTATCCACATGCCCGAGCACACCCGGAACTAGCCTACCAATAGCGTCACACATGGCGATGGCTGCCGGCTCGCCACCAGAAAGAACAAAATCCCCCAGCGAAACCTCGCGATCGATGTCGAGTTCTACCACTCGCTCATCAATCCCCTCATATCGACCACACACCAAAATCAACTCAGGCAACTCGGCCAACTCCTGAGCTAATGACTGCGTCAACAGCTCGCCCTGAGGGCTTAAGTAGACCACAGGTGCCGTGCGTAGTTTTTTTCTGGCGTCCGCTATCGAGGCTCGCAAAGGCTCGACTTTCATCAGCATACCGGGACCACCACCGTAAGGCCTGTCGTCAACGGTTTGACGAAGATCGGTTGCGTATGCTCTTGGGTTGAAGGTTGTCAGTTCGACCAATCCCCTTTGCTGCGCTTTTCCGATCACACCATGAGCCAAGGCGTCGGCTACCATATTAGGAAACAGGGTAACTACGCCCCATTTCATTAAAATTCGGGATCCCAATCCACACGAATCACACGTTCAGCAATATCTATGTCAGTGACGGCGTGTTGAGTAAATGGAATCAGTCGTTCCTTTTTATCAATGCTATCAGTGCTCCCCTCGACAACTAACACGTCGTTGGCTCCCGTTGGCATCACTTTTTTCACGACACCCAACACATCCTTGTCGACTGTCTCAACGCGACAGCCCTCCAAGTCGCGCCAGTAAAACTCATCATAGCTAAGTTGAGGTAGATGTCTCTTATCCACTTCAATCAGACAGTTGGTCAGTAATTCAACACTTGTTCGATCGGGATAACCAACCAATTTCACGATGTATCCCTTATCAAGCCGCCTCCAAGTCTCTGGCGCTGTATCGATCCTGTCTATTTCTGTTCTTATACCTGCCTTATCAGCTTCTCGCGTCAATATCCAAGGCGCCCACTCGAATAACGAGGCCGGGTTGTCGGTGAAACTGTCCATCCAGACCCACCCGCGCACGCCATAGGGCGACCGAACTCTTCCTGCAACTATCCGGTCAGCCATCAGGCTGCCTGACGTGCGTCCTTAAGCAACCGCTTCACGCGATCAGAGGTTTTTGCTCCCAGGCTAATCCAATGATCAATACGCTCAAAATCAACACGCAGACGTTCAGCTTGTCCTTGCGCCATTGGATTGAAAAAACCAACGCGCTCAATGAAGCGACCATCGCGCGCATTCCTGCGATCTGTCACCGTCAAGTGATAGAAAGGGCGCTTCTTCGCGCCTCCGCGTGAAAGACGAATCGTTACCATATTCTACAGATCCTATTTTGCTCCGTTCAGAGTCTAAAATCAAAGGCGCGCAATGATAATGGCTTTACGTTCAACTTACAACCGCGGCATCCCGCCAGTAGGCGTGATTCCTGGGATTCCGCTCAACATTTTTTGCATCCCGCCTTTTTTCCCTACCTTTTTCATCATTTTCGACATTCTTTTGTGCTGTTTGAGAACCTTATTAACTTCTTGAACATCGGTCCCAGAACCGGCAGCGATACGTTTCTTTCGCGAACCATTGATCAGATCCGGATCACGACGCTCAACAGGGGTCATCGAGTTAATGACCGCTTCCATTCGCGTAAATTGATTTTCATCTACTTGATTTTGAATTTGCGCTCCCGCCTGTCCCATCCCCGGTATTTTGTCCATTAACGCTTTCATGCCACCCATGTTTCGCATTTGCTGCAGTTGGTCTCGAAAATCGGCTAGGTCGAAACCCTTACCTTTAAGAACCTTTTTAGCAACCTTTTCAGCTTTCTCTTTGTCAAGTTTCTGCTCAGCTTCTTCGATTAGACTGAGAACATCGCCCATCCCCAAAATCCGCGATGCAAGTCGGTCGGGATGGAAAGCCTCGAGGCCGTCTACTGTCTCACCGACACCCATGAATTTAATTGGTTGTCCCGTAATGCTCTTGACAGATAACGCTGCACCTCCTCGGGCATCACCATCAGCCTTGGTAAGGACGACCCCGGTAAGCGGCAACACGTCAGAAAACGCTTTAGCTGTATTGGCTGCGTCCTGTCCAGTCATAGAGTCAACGACAAACAAGGTCTCAATCGGACTGAGCGCACGGTGAAGACTTGAAATTTCCTTCATCATCTCTTCGTCGATCCCTAACCGCCCTGCTGTATCCACAATTAATACGTCATAAGCCGCTGACTCTGCTTTTTGTAACGCATTTCTTGCCAAAGTGATCGGATCCTGGTCGGCCGTTGAGGGATAAACATCTATTTCGATCTGAGAACCAAGCGTTGCAAGCTGTTCCATTGCGGCAGGACGGTACACATCCACGCTGACCATCAAAACTTTTTTCTTCTCTCTACTTTTGAGGAAATTCGAAATCTTTGCTGCTGTTGTGGTTTTACCAACACCTTGAAGGCCAGCTAATAGAATTACCGCTGGTGGCCGCTGCGCTAAATTTAAAGATTCAGATGATCCCCCGAGGACCGCTTCAAGTTCACTCTGCACAACTTTCAAAAATTGCTGACCTGGTGTCAGACTGGCTCGTACTTCTCGACCAAGGGCTCGAGTTCTGACCTGAGATATAAATTGCTTCACTACAGGCAGCGCGACATCAGCTTCAACCAAAGCCTTGCGGACTTCTTTCAGGGTACTAGCTATATTATCTTCGGTTAGGCGCGCTTTTTTGCCCATCGACTGGAGTGTTCTCGAAAGACGTTCGCTTAATGAATTAAACATGTGATCTCTTTAGCATAAGGTTCGAACGGACTATGATAGCGAAAAATAGGCCCAGAGAAGGATAATGTCTTTATTAGTTTCGGGAATACTCGCATCGACAGCGCTCATCGCTTCAGGGATAGTTCAACTCGCGGCATTTAAGAGAGGCGAAGCACGTGATACGGGGTCATTAATTCTTGGTTTCGTAGGCTGCGTGATGGCTGTTGTTTTAGTGTTCGTGGGACTAGATGAAAATGGCGGTCGCCCGACTACCGGCCTTATGGGGACCTTACTAGGCGCCCTTCTACTTTTGATTGTCCTAGTTTCAAGTTTCAAGCATCCAGTCAATACACTATTAATTGGAGTTGCTCCCCTTACAGGAGCGTTGACACTTATGACCATAATGACCGTTCACGCACCAACCCAAATGAAGCCTATAACGTTTGAGACTGGCTTACACGTTGGGACATCGATTATCGCGTATGGAGCTGTCGCCTATGCTGGAACTCTTGCAATCCTCTTGTCATGGCAGCATTCAAAATTAAAAGAACGACCGATAACAAACCTGATTGTTGCACTGCCTCCGCTCGACGCGATGGAGCACCTGTTTTTGAGAACAGTGCAGACTGCCTGGATCATTCTTACGACCGCACTCATCACAGGCTTAATATACGTTGAAGACTTCTGGGGACAACAACTGGCTCATAAAACCGTACTTTCCGTAGTCGCTTGGCTCGGTATGGCACTTGCTCTCTGGCAACACCTCACCGAGGGCGGCGTGACACGTACGATGAGGAAAATAGCGATTGGTGCGGCCGCTCTACTGTGCATTGGCTATCTCGGTAGCAAGGCGATTCTGGAATTCATCCTATGACGATCTGCAGTTTTGAGTGAAATTTCGAACGAAATTTTGTTCGGAGTGTTGGTGCTTTTGATAATCCTATCCGGTTTTTTTTCAAGCTCCGAGACAGGATTGATGGCGATTAATCGCGTTAGGCTTCAACATCGGGCCGAAGAGGGCTCGAGAGAAGCCCGCCGGATCCTATCATTACTCGAACGTCCCGATCGTCTAATTGGTCTAATCCTAATCGGTAACAATTTTGTAAATATCCTAGCGTCTGCGATTGCAACAGTTCTTGCTGTTCGGATTTTTGGTGATGCCGGAGTGGCAATTGCGACTGGTCTATTGACGCTTATTATTCTTATCTTTGCAGAAGTCACGCCCAAAACCTTTGCTGCATTTTATCCGGAAAGAATCGCTGGCCCAGCCAGCTTTATTTTAACGCCGCTACTGCGCATTGCTTATCCTCTCGTGTGGATGACAAACCTGCTGTCCAACGGATTATTGGGAGCATTTGGAATTAATCCGGAACGTTCAAGTCGGGATCGTCTGACCAAAGAGGAACTGCGTACACTTATGATGCAAAGTGAGCATCGTATTCCCGCCCGGCGCCATGGGATGCTTTTGTCGATCCTCGATCTCGAACGAGTACAGATCGATGAAATTATGGTTCCACGTGGTGATTTTATTGGTCTCGATCTGAGCGACGAAATAGAAGAACTGATCACTCAATTGCGATCTACACAACATACGCGTCTCCCAGTATTCAATGAGGATATTGAAAACTTATCCGGTATTTTACATTCGCGAACCGCACTCAAATTAATTGACGATCAGGACATATTAGGCAATGAACAAGAATTCAAAAGTCGTTTGATCGAGCTATGTGAGGAGCCTTACTTCATCCCACACAGTGCAGCGTTGCATACACAATTATTTAATTTCCAGAAGGAACGAGAACGACTTGCAATCGTGGTCGATGAATATGGCGAAATCGAGGGCTTGGTCACGATCGATGATATCCTTGAGGAGATTGTTGGAGAATTTACAACGGATCACATCCAAGAAACTTCACCAGATGTCCATCCTCAAGGCGACGGGACATTTATCATTGATGGCTCAGCGACCGTCCGTGACCTCAATCGTATTCTCGAATGGGAATTGCCGACCGACGGACCGCGCACGGTTAGCGGAGTGATTGTTGAGTTATTGGAATTTATTCCAGAGAATAGTCTCAGTATTCAATACCAACACTATCGACTGGAGGTCTTGGCTATTCAAGACAATCGCGTCCGTTCGGTCAGGGCGTGGAAAGTGGATGTACCGAAAACCGGTGATTAAACACCATTAAAAAAAAGTCTTCGACTATCAAAGCAGTCAGACCCCAAATCTCTTGGTCAGCGAAATGCCACCTTGGCATCCAGCATTCAGATGCGCGATTTCGGCTACGGTCAAATGTTGGTTGTTGCTCAATAAACTCGAACAACGGCATTGAAAATACTCGGGTTATTTCCTTTTCGCATGGGTAACCTTCAAGCGCCTCGTCAGACCAAAATACACAAGGCATTACTGATAACTCGTGCAGGCTCTGAATTGGGTTCAGAAAACCAAGTGCGTGATTGCCAGAAAGCAGAAGTCCAGTTTCTTCGAATAACTCACGCAAGGCTCCAAAGATAGCCGACTCATCGCACAACTCAAGTTTCCCGCCAGGAAGCGAAACCTCTCCAGCGTGTGTGCGCAAATGCGGTGCTTTCACACAAAGTGTCAGACTAGGATTCTCGAGCCCTGATATCACAAACGCGACAGCAGCCCGTTCGCGACAGCACGTTAAGTGCTCGGGTTCGCTAGGATAGAGTTTTTTCTCAACGCCCTGTTTCGTTACACGCATTCAGCTAGTATAGGAGTAGTTAACGGAGACCCCTATGAACTTTTGCTCAAATTGTGGCGAGGCGACCATTCATCGAGTGCCTGAAGGTGATAATCGGCCCCGTGATATATGTGAACAATGCGGAACGATCCATTATCAGAACCCAAAAATTATTGCAGGATGCGTTGTTCTCGAACAAAACAAAGTTCTACTTTGTAAACGAGCGATTGAACCTCGTTATGGATTATGGACTCTGCCGGCAGGATTTATGGAAAACGGAGAGACGGTGGCCCAAGCTGCGTTGCGTGAGACTTGGGAAGAAGCGCGTGCAACTCCTGATCTTGATCAACTCTACGTCGTCACGTCAATACCAAGAATTAGTCAGGTATACATGTTGTACCTGGCATACCTCAACCGCGGCCAGTATAGCTCTGGACCCGAAAGTCTTGAGACGAGGCTTTTCTCAATGGATGACATCCCCTGGGATGAGCTAGCGTTTCATACAGTTCGCGACACATTGATCCAACTAAAACAGGATCTAGAGAGAGGGAGTTTCTCCCTACACTGTATTGACCGCGAGGACAGTCCCACATCTGCTAGGGTTTAAGTTCGTGGCTGAATATCCTCTAAGCGAATCAAATCAAACGCGGGCTCCTCGTATGGATGCGCAGCGTATAGAGCATTCTTAACCGGTTCTAGAAAAACATCAGGCACCAACATCTCGATCCGCCATTCATCAACTTGTTCGATCATACCAACGGAGCCAATATGCGGGTTTGACGAGTCGCCGGGCAAAAATTGTCCAACACCGAGACACTCCCATGAGCAATGACTGTAGGCGCCATGTGCTCCTGCACCCTCAGCGAATAATGCCTCTTTAAGAGGTTGTTTTGCCTCGTCTGGTACAAAAACCACTAATTTGTACATAAGTCCCCTCCACCAGGAAAAAAATAAATGCGGTTCATCTAACATTGATTAAAGAGTACAAAACTTAGACAAAAAAGTACTTTTGGTAAGATTCTTTCAAGAAATTTAAGAAATTTTCACTTTTTTAGTACAAAAACAGTTGACGGTCCAAGAAATTAATAGCAATGTTCAGGACAGAAGTTGGACAAAAAAGATACGGAAAGAGGGAAGGTGTTTCCATGTTGGTATTAACACGAAAAATTGGGGAAAAAGTCATTATCGGTGATGACGTGTCAGTCACGATTCTAGGGTTGTTTGGTAATCACGTTCGACTCGGGATTAACGCCCCCAAATCCGTCGATATTCACCGTGAAGAAATCTACGTAAAGATTCAAAACGAAAATCACGATTCTGGTGATCAAAATATTGCTGTCGGTCAGTAAGTTTCTGGTCTCTTTGGGGAGCCGAGTGTAACCTTGGCCTATTAGGCGAAGGTTTCCCATGAGACAGTTTCCATTCAAATCAGTTGCTGCCGGCCTCGTGATTTTCAGCACGGGGATATTAGGTTTTATCCAACTAACCCAGTCAAAACCAAAAGCCGAGGTCAGGGAAACTATACCTTCCGCCTGGCGGGTGTCAGCACAACAAGTCTTCCTCCAGACCGTATCTCCGGTCTTCAACGGTTTTGGCTCAGTGCAAAATCCAGACACCCAGACCCTAAAGGCGAGGATTTCGACCGATGTTGCCGGTCTTTACGCCCGCGAGGGGACCCGAGCCGGCGTCGGTCAGTTACTGATGGAACTTGACGCCACGGATGCTGAAATCAAACTCTCACACGCCAAGGCCAACCTCGCAGATGCTCAAGCCGGGCTCATCGCCCTGAATGCGACTGAGATAAAAGACAAGGAGGCATTAGATCTGGATCTCGAAACACTGAACATCCTCACGCAAAAAGTGACTCGAATCCTAGATTTAAAAAAGCGTAATCTGACAAGCGAACAAGACTTGGACACCGCCCGGCAGGCGGTAGTCATCCAAAAGCTACAAATCAATCGTCGAGAACTAGCCCTAGCAACGGTAGAATCCCAGCGGACGCAACTGGTAACCACAATTCAACGGTTCGAGACTGAGGTACGCGCGGCCACTCGTGATTTAGAGTCGACACAAGTCAGAGCGCCCGCGGACGGGCAAATCATCGGCGTCGACGTAGTGTCAGGCGACCGAGTTCAGGCCAACCAAAACCTACTCACATTTGCACCTGATTCTGGGCGCGAAATTCGAGTTCAGGTCCCTACTTTCGTCGGCCTCATGCTATCGAACGCACTCAGTACCCAAACCCCAGTTATCGCCTCAACCGACCGTGGGGAAGCTCTCCAGCTGAACCGAGTTAGTGGAGCGGTGCGCGATAATACTGGGTCCATCGATGCATTCTTTGTATCAAACGCTCAACTTCCGCCGACAGGAAGTATTTTAGCGGTTTCGATCCAGTTGGTTGCTGAGCCATCTGTCGTTGTTTTACCAACTGATGCCGTTTATGGCGGTAATTTTGTATACCGTATCACTTCAGATAACACCCTCGAAGCCGTTAAAGTCGAACGTCTCGGGCAGCGACCAGGAATCACAAATACCGAAATCCTGGTGCGGTCACCTAATATTCAAGATGGTGACCAAATCCTTGTCTCTCGCCTACCGGCTGCCGTTACTGGCCTAAAGGTTGAGATTATTCAGTGACTTCCTTTGTGCATCTGTTTGCCAAACACAGAGTTGCCGCTAATCTTTTGATGGTGGTCATGATCATCGCCGGTCTAATCGGTGTTGATCGGTTACGGACACAGTTTTTCCCGAGTTTCGATCTTGATATCGTCACCATCTCAGCTTCCTGGTCTGGCGCGACAGCTGAAGACGTGCAAGTCGGTCTAACTATTCCAATTGAAAATTCAATAAAAGAATTAGCGCTTATCGACTCGATTGATGCGACTAGCCAATTTGGATCTGCAAACTTTCGAATTGAGTTGGTAGAGGGCGCTAATCTCTCGCAAGCGCTTGACGACATTAGCCAGCAGATAAATCAAGACCTGATACTCCCTGAAGGGGCCGAAGATCCTGTAGTGTCCTCCTTAACACGGTACGAGAATATCTCAAATCTTCTCATTACAGGACCACTCACGCCTTTTGAGTTACAAAAACTCGCACTGAAAGCTGAACAAGAGCTTTTGGCAAAAGGAATTCGGAGAGTTGAATTCCGGGGCTTACCCACTCGTGAGATACAAGTCGAAACTAGTGCTGAAACCATAGCGTCTCTCGGCCTTACTCTAGATACGCTCGCAGATCGAATTTTAACGCAAGCGCGAGATTTACCTGCAGGGACCACCGGACGCGACGATGGCGAACGTCAACTACGAAGCTTAGAACAAGGACGAAATCAAACTGATATCGCTAACACCATTATCTCCTTAGACGGGTCACCAGTCGGCGTGCGCCTTGGCAGCATCGCGACCGTTCGCGACCGTGTCAATCCAAAAGCACCCTATCTAACTCACCAACGCCAACTCGCTGTGGAGATTATTCCACAACGAACCGAGAATGACTCAACGCTCGCGATGGCGGAAATTACTAACCAATGGATTGCAGAAACTACCCGACAATTGCCTGCAGGTACCCAACTCATCGTTCTTGATGAACGTTGGCAATACTTAAATGATCGGATTAATCTGCTATTAAAAAACGGTCTGACCGGACTATTGTTCGTCATTATCATCCTGTATCTATTCTTAAACCAGCGCGTTGCCTTTTGGGTCACCCTAGGTATCCCGGTCTCGTTTCTCGCGACACTCGGGATCCTCTGGCTTTTCGGTGGAACCATCAACATGATCAGTCTCTTCGGGATGATCATGGCGCTAGGGATAATTGTTGACGATGCTATCGTTGTGGCTGAGGATACTTTGACGCTATATCAATCAGGACAAACACCCCTAAATTCTGCCTTAATAGGTTCAGAGCGAATGCTCGCACCGGTGGTCTCGTCAAGCCTTACAACCGTAGCCGCCTTTACGCCACTGCTAATAGTTGGTGGTGTGATTGGTTCGATCCTTAAAGACATCCCAATTATTGTGATTTGTGTGATCATTGCTTCACTGATCGAGTGCTTCCTAATTCTTCCCGGACACTTACAACAAAGCCTCGGCCGTGGACACCACAATAGTGAGGGCCAAATACGAAAAGCGTTGGATCGAGGCTTTCTCAATTTCCGAGATAATGCCTTTAGACCGTTTGTTAGGGTGATTCTTAGAGCACCAGCATTAACCCTGATCACTGCATTAACAGTGTTTATTCTTTCTGTAGGACTGATTTCAGGTGGACGGGTCAAATTTACCTTTTTTCCCTCGATTGACGGCACCACTCTATGGGCGGGGGCACAATTCACCGCCGGCACCACCCCTGACGATGTCGATCGATTTTTGGAACACCTTGAGGAGACAGTCAATGCAGTCAACAACGAGTTCGGGGTTGACGTAATTCGTCACACATTGATGCAGCACAGACAACTCTCAGCACCGGGCATGCGTGCAGAGACTGGTGATCATTTCGGGACATTGAAGGTAGTGCTGACCGGTAAGCTCGACGGACCACCCAACGAGGCCATTATCGATACATGGCGACAAAAAATTGAGTTACCCGCGGGTATTGAGAAATTCTCTATCCGCCAAGCGAGGGGCGGCCCTCCATCAAAGCCAATCGAGATCAAGCTGACCGGTGGTGAGGCTGAAACTTTAAAGGCTGCGTCACTAGAAATTCAAGATATCTTGCGACGCTACCCTGGTGTTTCGAACATTGATGATGACCTCCCCTTCGGCGCTGAACAGTTAGTAGTGCGCTTAACACCCCAAGGCCGGCAGCTAGATCTGACGTCACAACAGTTAGCTCGACAACTTAGAGGCGCCTTTGAAGGTCGAACACTGCAAACATTTTATGAGGATGGGATTGAAGTAGATGTTCTTCTCTCATTGTCTGAATCGGAGCGTGACCGGTTAGCGACTCTGGATAAATTACCAATCATCACAGGATCAGGTGCCACTGTCTCGCTCCCTGTCGTCGCGACATTTGAATCAAAAAGAGGACTCGACAAACTGCGGCGAACGGATGGTCAAATGAGTATCGTGGTAAGTGCTGATGTGAATAATTTAATCGCTAATGCTTCCGAAATTCTCTCCAATATCCGCACCACAGCGCTACCGGAAATCACAACAAAGTTTGGATTGAAATCCAGTATTCAAGGACGTGCTCAAGATCGTGAAGAAACATTCGCAGATATGAAGGTGGGTGTCTTGGTGGCATTTACCATGATTTATATAATCCTCGCGTGGGTTTTCTCCAGTTATTCATGGCCGTTTGCAGTACTTATCGCCATCCCCCTCGGTTTAACTGGTGCGATTGGTGGTCACTGGTTAATGGGGCTTGATCTCACGGTCCTGTCTTTGTTTGGGTTTTTCGGCTTATCTGGCATTGTGATTAACGACTCGATTGTCTTAGTGGATACCTACCGACGACTGATTGATACCGGTGAAGACCACATCGAAGCCATTATCAAAGCCAGCTGTTTACGTTTTCGGGCTGTATTGTTGACATCTTTGACTACAATCGCGGGACTGACGCCTATCCTTTTCGAGACCTCACCCCAAGCTCAATTCCTAATCCCAATGGCAACAACTATCGTTTTTGGTCTTGCATACGGTACCGTGCTTGTATTGATGATCGTGCCCTCAGTCCTGAGTCTTATTGAACGAACTCGTAGTCAAAAAGCGCGCAAGCATTTGCATAGCTCAACTGCTCCAAAGCCGATGAGCTAATCTCGAGGTCCAATGCGAGCGATTGTCCGATAATTGGTAAATACTCCGGAGAACTTTGATCCATGCCAGCCAGAGGTAAATCTGGAGCATCTGTCTCAAGAAGTAGTCGGTTACGAGGCATCGAGCGAAACACTTGCAACGCCTTTGGTCTTGGCGTGTATGTCAGAAGACCACCAGCACTTAAATATCCGCCCATTGCCAGATAATCAGCTGCAATATTCTCAGATCCTGAAAATGCGTGAATTACAAAACGATTGAGGCCGACTCGTCTGAGTGCTGAAATCACTTCGGAGTGCGACTTCACCGCGTGAATAATGACTGACCGATCCAGTTCTTTGGCAAGAGCGAGTTGTCTTTCAAAAACAACCCGCTGTACTTCCCTAGCTGGCATTTGTGGCCTAAAATCAAGGCCAATTTCCCCAACCGCGGAGCGCGGATTCTCACGCAAATGGCGTTCAAGCAGTAACATCCAGTCAGATGTCTGGACCGCATAGCGGGGATGTAGCCCGAAGGCTAAATAAGGTGTTCGATCGACAAGCCAGTCCCACTGATCGGGATAGGTCCCTGTTGCAATAAATTTGACTGCCATTGCCGCTGCCGCTTGATTCACAGAAACAGACGGGGCAAGCATCAACTCGAGATGGACGTTGACATCAACCCACATCGATCAATGCTCTCTAGTTTCCAAGAACTGAACGTCTGGCCAACGCTCTTGCACGAGCTGCAGATTCGCCCGAGATGGTGCTAGATATGTCAGGTGTCCACCGCCATCGTCAGCGAGATTTTCGTAAGCTTTCTTTTTAAAGTCAGCGAGCATCTTTGGATCACCACACCTAACCCAACGCGCTGTGTAGATATTGATGTTGTCATAAACAGCTTCGGCTTTGTATTCGTCCAGTAACCGAAACGCGACTACATCAAACTGCAAAACCCCCACTGCTCCGACAATTAAGTCATTGTTTTTGTGAGGGCTAAATACCTGAGTAGCACCCTCTTCCGATAACTGAGTTAATCCTTTCTGTAACTGTTTGGTTTTGAGAGGGTCCTTTAGACGAACACATCGAAACAGCTCAGGCGCAAAATGGGGGATTCCGACGAACTGCAGATTTTCGCCTTCAGTAAACGTGTCTCCAATCTGAATCGTCCCGTGATTATGAAGACCTAAAATATCTCCAGGATATGCCTCTTCAGCCGCCGCACGATCACCGGCCAGGAATGTTACGGCGTCGGAAATCCTCACATCCTTGCCCGTTCGCATATGCTTTATCTTCATGCCTTTTTTGTAAGCACCAGAGCAGACACGTAAAAAGGCAATACGGTCACGATGTTTAGGATCCATATTTGCCTGAATTTTGAATACAAACCCACTAAACTGTTCTTCAAAGGGTTGCACTTGGCGTGTTTCTGTTTCGCGGGTGATTGGCTTTGGTGCGTAATCCACAAAATCATTTAGCATCTCACGGACACCAAAATTACCCATAGCTGTACCAAAAAACATGGGCGTTAAATCACCCGCCAAAAATCGTCCTACCTCAAACTCAGGAGTTGCTTCTCTGACCAGTTCAACCTGATCCGAAAAATCTTGCCACTCGCCCCCCAAAAGTTCACGAGCCTCACCAGAATCTAATCCCCGAATCTGGATATCGTCAGGAATACGATCGCCTTGGCCTTTCTCATACACATGGATGACATCATTACGAAGGTGATATACCCCCTTGAAGTGCGGTCCCATCCCAATGGGCCAAGTCACTGGCGCCACATGGATTTTTAGGACGTCTTCGACCTCATCGATTAACTCTATTGGATCCCGAATATCACGGTCCAGCTTATTGACGAATGAGACAATTGGCGTTGTTCGCAACCGACAAACTTGCATCAACTTAATCGTTCGATCTTCAACACCCTTGGCACCATCAAGCACCATTAATGCCGAATCGACTGCAGTTAGTGTTCGATAGGTATCCTCCGAGAAATCCTCATGACCGGGGGTATCTAGCAAGTTGACAACGCGGCCTCTGTATGGGAACTGCATCACGGAGGTTGTTACCGAGATACCACGTTCTTGCTCCATCTGCATCCAATCAGAGGTTGCGTGCCTTGATGCTTTTCTGGCTTTGACTGTTCCCGCTACCGATATCGCATTCCCAAACAACAACAGTTTTTCTGTCATCGTGGTCTTCCCGGCGTCCGGGTGCGAAATGATTGCAAATGTGCGGCGGTTTTCACCTTCCCGTTCAATTTTATTCACGTTAAATCTCGATCGATGTTGTGGGCGCGCAGTCTATAGAAGTGTTTGAAAAACGCCAAATCTTATCTGATCTGAACGTATCGGCCGGGTGCCTCCTCAATTGCAGCTCGAAAACCACCACCTGTTTTAGGTGGAAAGATGGATGCACCCGCTTTATCCATGAGGAAATCTTTCCACGTCATCCACCAGCTCCCTGAGCGAAATTCTGCCAATTGTTTATCCATCAAATTATCAGTGTTCAGTACCAAGTGATTATATCTCGGCTTACTTGGGGGATTAACTACGCCCACGTTGTGGCCGCCTTCGCCCAAGACACACATAGGAGTTGATCCGAATTGGTCGGCGGCGTGCATGACGCCTTGCCACGGGCTAATATCGTCTCTTTCGGCAGCAAACAGGAAGACTGGGCAGTCAATAGTAGACAATTGGATGCGCTGACCTGCTAGTTCGAAAGGTGTCTCCTTCACCAATACATTCTCAAAGTACAACTTTTCTAAAGTCCATAACACAAGAGATGCTGGAATCCGGGTTCCATCACCAAGCCAGTGCAATAAGGGATACGGGCGGGCCCGCTGACCCAAGATGTATGAATTAAGCATACGCTCAAATATCAAATCCTGCGGCCGAAGGCTTGCAAAAATACGAAGTAAAAGTTCGGGTGGCAGGTATCCCAGGTCGTTCAGTGGTTTACGAATCGATTCAATACTTTCTTTAGAGACCAACTCACCAAGAGGGCCAGAGTCTCTGTAATCCAGCAATGTCGTCAGAAGAGAAAGTGATGAGATTCGATCCTCACCACGTGCTTTTAACCAAGCCGCTAAGATCGCTGAAACGACTCCCCCAGCACAATAGCCCACAACTTGAGGTTTACAACTTGGAAGCATTCGGCAGACACAATCAAGTGCCGCCAAGGCCCCGTCAAGCATGTAATGCGTCATATCATAGTTCCCTAGCAGCTCGGAAGGGTTGACCCAACTAATTAAGAAAACTGTATGCCCCTGATCTACTAACCACTTCACCATTGAGCACTCATCAGACAGATCCAGAATATAAAAGCGGTTCACGAAGGCTGGAATAAGTAGCACTGGGTTTTCATGCACCGTTTTAGTCGCAGAATGATATTGAACGAGTTGGAATAACTGATTTTCAAACACCACATCGCCAGATGTAGCAGCGATGTTTTGGCCCAGACAAAAAATATCTGGTCGAATTGTGTCTGGTAATATAGCGGCGTTAAAGATGTCATACCGCCAGTTTTCCAAGCCCTGCTCAATATTCACATCGCCCGACTCAATTATTAAATGTAGCTTGGTAATTAGCTCTTTGGAGGCCTGGACTTGGCGAATTAACCAGAGCACATGAGGACGATTGAAATCCTTAAACTCAGGAAATAATATACCCATCTTATCAAATACTGGGGCCCAGGATGAGTCGTCGGAATCATTATCTGACAACGCTTTCAATGCTCTTGGTAGCAAATCAACAGAAAACTCCTTAAAGCGCTCTGGATCCTCAACTGATAATGAAGCTAGACTCTTGCCAAATTCATTAAAATCAACAGGTCCAGAAAAATTGAGTAGTTGGGTTTCTGCACTCAGACGTGAGAGCCACACCTGAATCCACTCATTTTGTGACAGATCAGAGTCTTTTTGTCCTTTCAAATGGGTACCCTCAAATTTTTTGCGCTCACATTGATTTGTGAGTATGGTTTGGGATGATTAGTCATAAAAGCAGGGATTCCCATGCGCACATTAAAAAAGTATCCCAACCGACGTCTGTATGACACGTCGCAAAGTTGTTACGTTACCATCGATAATGTAAGGGATTTAGTGCTCGGTCACGAACGCTTCCGCGTTGTGGATTCCAAATCCGGAGAAGACATAACACGTTCGATTCTGCTACAGATTATCATTGAACAGGAAAACTTCTCCGGGGAGCATGTGCTTACCAACGAAGTTTTACAACATCTAATACGCTTTTATGGATCCGGGCTACAAACAAATATGGCACACTTCCTCGAACAATCCATTTCATTTTTCTTAAACCAGCAAGAGGCAATGCAAGATCAAGTGCGTAACGTAATGGGTACTAACTCGCCTATGGGCATGTGGCAGAAGATGACAGAAGAAAATATGAAACTCTGGGAATCCATGTCGAAAACTATGAGTGGTGGCAAGCCATCTGGTAGAGACGATTGATTTGGTTTAATGCAATGCACAAAAAAGTCTTGACGTTGCAGTGCAACATGGTATCTTTCATATTATAATTGTGCGTCGCACAAAACATATGAAAGAGGAATTAACATGTACGCAAAAATGATCGAAGACATGCAAGCAAATCTGAAGAAAGCTTTCGATGTTAAGTCATACGAGGCTGCAATGAAGCCTATGGCTGACTTGTTTGAAGTGAACAAGGCTGCCGTGGAGACCTTAGCCGAGCAGCAGACCGATCTTTTCAAAGATCTCATTGAAGGTGCAATGGAGCAGGCAAAAGCTCTCACGGTGGAACAAAATTTAGCAGCTGTTGTGGAGTCTCAGAAGGCCTACCTCCAAAGCCTTCAAGGACAACTCATCGATGCAGCGAAGGCGTC
Organism: uncultured Gammaproteobacteria bacterium; assembly: GCA_913042205.1. Lineage (GTDB taxonomy): Bacteria > Pseudomonadota > Gammaproteobacteria > Pseudomonadales > Litorivicinaceae > HIMB30. Next base: position 8,232 of record CAJWIY010000001.1, on the reverse strand, counting down.
CCAGGAAACACTCGTTAAGAGCCGCGACGAAGCCTCCAGTATCGTTAAGAGCGTTATCGAAACCGCGAATAAACATTAACCGGTATGCGGAGGAAATGAAGAGGGACGAAAGACCCTCTTTTTTTTTATTCAAAACACCTTACCATTAGCGGATAGTGATAAGGATGTTTCCCATGGCCACGTTCCGCGCATTGCGTCTGCACAAGACCGACTCACCCGCCCCTTCTGTAAAAATCGAACAACTAACAACCGGAGATTTATCTACTGGGAATGTTTTAATTTCTAATGAGTTCAGTTCGCTCAACTATAAAGATGCTCTTGCCGTCACAGGAAAAGGAAAAATCATCCGGGATTTTCCAATGGTTCCGGGGATCGATGCGGCAGGAGTTGTTTTAGAATCCGACGACCCGGACTATCATCCTGGAGAGCATGTCATTTTAACCGGTCATGGTGTGGGCGAAACTCACACCGGTGGCATGTCTGAGCAAGTCAGAGTGCCGGGCTCGTATCTGGTCAGAACACCGCAAGCACTAGACAGTCGTAAGGCAATGCAATTCGGTACAGGGGGCCTCACTGGCATGCTTTGCGTCTTGGCTCTACTCGACTCAGATCTAAAACCCTCGGATGGTCCAATTGCAGTTTCAGGCGCAGGGGGCGGGGTTGGCGGAATCGCGACGACTGTCCTTTCCACACTCGGTTATGAGGTTCACGCCATTACTGGCCGTGAGTCTGAGCATAACAGACTAAAAGAGCTGGGCGCGTCTGAAATATTGGAACGAGCCGATTTTACGCGAGACCCAAAGCCGCTCGAAAGTACGCGCTTTGCTGGGGCGATTGATACCGTAGGGGGTCAGGTGTTAGCGACATTAATTCCCCAGATAATGTACAAGGGTGTGATCGCAGCCACTGGAAACGCCGGAGGCTTCCAGTTTTCAACTACAGTATTCCCTTTCATTCTCAGGAACATAAGGCTTCAGGGAGTTGATTCCGTTCACGCACCAAGCGAAACACGAGAACGAGCCTGGCAACTACTCTCAGAAAACGTAACTACCGATCAACTTGACGCAAACACTCGAACCATCAAGCTTGAGAACGTGGTTGACACTGCTGAACAACTTATTAACAACCAGGTATCAGGACGCATCTTGATTGACGTACAGGCTTGATCTGTTCTGTCTGAGTCTAACTCTGCGTCGCACGGTTAAATCTAACAAGCATCAGTATCTAAACAATTGAATTGAGTCTAGGAATATAATCGGTTAGTGGTCTCAGCAAGCGCTATGTCGCGTGACGTCACACCATTCGCATCGTGCGACCACCACTCGATGCGGACCCTACCCCAAGAAACAGTAATTTCTGGGTGATGGTCGGCTGCGTCGGCAGCCTCTCCGATGCGAACAGCGAAAGCCATGGCTTGGGCAAAATTCCCGAACTCAAAGGTTCGCGTTAGTATCTTAACGCCCCCTTTTAGTTCTTCACTCCAACCGGCAGGACAACCCTCCATCATTACCTCTTTAGCAAAAGTTTACCAAAATCCTATATCTGATCATTTAAAAATACCTAGGCAGGAAAGTCCAAGAAATTTGACGCTTCACCCTATGTTTTTAGCGAGAATTTTCTGTGCCCACTCGGCTGGACCGGTCTGATGCACGCTGGTTCCCCCAGAATCCACTGCGACGGTCACCGGCATATCTTCAACAACAAACTCGTGGATTGCCTCCATTCCAAGATCTTCAAAAGCAACGACTCGCGACGATTTGATTGCCTGAGCGACCAGATAGGCTGCACCACCCACTGCCATCAGATAAGCTGATTTATGTTTCTTTATCGCTTCAATCGCAATTGGGCCGCGTTCAGCCTTACCGATCATGGCAAACAGCCCAGTTTGTTCCAACACCTGGTCTGTAAACTTATCCATTCGTGTCGATGTTGTTGGACCAGCGGGTCCAACGACCTCGTCTCGCACTGGATTAACTGGCCCGACGTAATAAATAACTTTCCCTTTGAGATCAACCGGGAGATCCTCTTCACTATCCAGCATATCAATAATTCTTTTGTGCGCTGCATCTCGACCAGTCAACATGACGCCGTTCAGGAGAAGAGTCTCTCCTGGCTTCCACGACGTCACCTCTTCGCGAGTCAAGGTGTCTAGGTTAACCCGTCGTGCAGTTGGACCCACATCCCAGGTGATATCTGGCCAATCTGAGAGCGACGGTGCTTTTTGTAGTGAGGGCCCAGAACCGTCCAATAAGAAATGTGCGTGCCGTGTGGACGCACAATTTGGAATCATCGCAACCGGTTTTGATACCGCATGCGTCGGATAATCCTTGATCTTGACATCTAAAACGGTGGTCAATCCGCCTAGGCCCTGCGCTCCGATACCCAGATTATTCACGGCATCAAAAATTTCGAGTCGCAGTTCTTCAGTCCTTGATGCTGGGCCCCTCATTTTCAATTCGTGAATATCAATTGGATCCATCAGCGATTCTTTTGCCATAACGGCCGCTTTTTCAGCGGTACCGCCGATACCAATACCAAGCATGCCGGGGGGACACCAACCAGCCCCCATAGTCGGAATAGTTTGCACTACCCAGTCAACAATCGAATCGGATGGATTGAGCATCACCAACTTAGACTTGTTCTCCGACCCACCGCCCTTGGCCGCAAGCTGGACTTCAACCGTTTCACCTTCAACGAGCTCGTAGTGAATAACAGCTGGTGTATTGTCTTTAGTATTTTTACGAGCACCATCAGGATCCTCGAGAATCGATGCACGAAGAATATTATCTGGATGCGTATATGCTCGTCGGACGCCCTCATTAACCATATCAGAGACAGACATGGTCGCGCCTTCCCAGGAAACGCCCATCCCCAATCTAATGAATACCGTTACAATGCCTGTGTCCTGACATAACGGGCGATGACCGATTGCAGACATGCGCGAATTGATCAATATTTGAGCCAGTGCATCCTTCGCCGCGGACGATTTCTCCCGTTCATATGCTTCATTAACAGCCTGAATAAAATCTACTGGGTGATAGTAGGAAATAAACTGAAGTGCATCGGCGACACTGTCAATTAGATCGTCCTGACGAATCACTGTCATCGATCAGTATCCTGTATTCGGTAAAACGGATAGCTTACCAGAAGTACTTGAGAAGGTATTCCCACAATGGCCTAACATCGTTTAACGCTAGGACTAGACTTCATTCAGTCTTCGGTTGGGTTTCTGGTACACTCTCGATCCTAATTATAGCTGTCCAAGAGGCAACGAGGGTTAATGCAAAATCAATATAACACTGATGAATTGCTCGCCTGCGCTCAAGGCCAACTATTTGGTGAAGGCAACGCTAAGTTACCTGCACCAAATATGTTGATGATGGATCGAATTACAACTATTACAGCGGATGGCGGACAGTTTGGAAAAGGCCATATGATGGCTGAACTCGACATTGATCCAAGTTTGTGGTTTTTCGACTGCCACTTCCCAGGGGATCCTGTAATGCCAGGATGCTTGGGATTAGATGCAATGTGGCAATTAGTTGGATTCTTTCTTGGCTGGAATGGACACCCTGGAAAAGGGCGCGCGCTTGGAGTCGGAGAAGTGAAGTTCACCGGTCAAATCCTCCCAACCGCGACAAAAGTGACCTACGAAATAGACATGAAACGTGTCATTGCTCGATCCCTAGTTATGGGGCTCGGGGATGGCGTCGTTCGTGTGGATGGCCGAGCTATTTATCATGCGACTGACTTAAAGGTTGGTCTCTTCACGTCAACAGACGGTTTCTAGTAGTGAGGCGCTCAGTAAGAAAGGAATCAGTATGCATAGGGTGGTAATTACGGGACTCGGTATTACATCCTGCCTCGGACTCGAGGCAGATTCGGTAACTGAAAGTCTTCGATACGGTCGCTCAGGTATTAAAGCAAATCCAACTTATGAAGAACTGGGAATGCGTAGCCAAATCTCAGGATCGATCAATCTAGATCTTTCCGAACATATCGACCGAAAACTACTACGTTTCATGGGAAATGCTGCAGCCTATGCTTATCTATCTCTCCGACAGGCGATCGATGACGCCGGACTTAAAACATCGAATATCAGTAATCCGAGAACTGGGCTTATTATGGGATCAGGTGGTGCTTCTTCTCAGAGCCAAGTAGAGGCCGCCGATATCTTAAGAGAGCGTGGTGTAAAACGTGTAGGTCCATATCGCGTCACTCAGACCATGGGTTCAACTGTATCGGCCAATCTTGCAACTGCTTTTCAAATTAAGGGCGTAAATTACTCGATGTCTTCTGCGTGTTCGACCAGTTTGCATTGTATAGGTAATGCCATGGAACAGATACAACTTGGCAAACAAGACATTGTCTTTGCGGGCGGTGGTGAGGAAGAGCACTGGGCCTTATCGTGCCTGTTTGATGCGATGGGGGCGCTCTCCTCCAAATACAACGACACGCCCGAGAAGGCGTCTAGGACGTATGACGCAGACCGTGATGGATTTGTGATCTCGGGGGGCGGTGGCGCGCTCGTGCTCGAAGAGTACGAACATGCTAAAGCACGGGGGGCAAAAATATACGCTGAAATCGTTGGTTATGGTGCAACCAGCGATGGGGCCGATATGGTCGCCCCATCTGGTGAGGGTGCGATTCGATGCATGCAATTAGCTACCGAAGGCCTAGAAGTTCCAATCGACTATATCAATGCCCATGGAACCTCGACACCGGTCGGCGATATAGTGGAATTAAATGCTATCAAAGCGGTATTTGGACACAATGTCCCGGTCATCGGATCGACCAAATCTCTTTCTGGTCATTCCTTGGGTGCTGCTGGCGTACAGGAAGCTATCTATTCAATTTTGATGATGCAAAATGATTTTATTGCTGCATCAGCAAACGTCGAAAATCTTGATTCAGGAGCAGAAGGTTTGCCAATCGCTCGAGCACGCATAGATCAGTCACTAACTACCATTTTATCGAACTCATTCGGTTTTGGCGGCACCAATGCCTGCATGACATTTCAGAAAATTACCTGACGAGACTTTACTCATCACCGCCTTCACCTTTTGGAAAAAAGATAAAGATTTCTAATCATATCATAGGACTTCCTGACCAGTTAGACGTGATAGATATCGACAGTGCTGACCTAGTCGTAACTAGAAATAATCCTAATCCCTTAAATAAAATATCAGCACTAGAACCGGAATCTGACCACGTAATCATCGAATCAAAAATAATTTGCGAATATCTGATCAAACTTACAAATCGAAACGATCTGATGCCTGAGTGCCGGCGAATTGAGAGCTTTATCCGAATCGCATTAGCGGACGGAGTAACGGAAGCAACGCCTCTAATAATATGTGAGCAACGATTTGAAAAACCATCGCAAGTAAATGCTGACTGGCTACATCGGCAAAACTAAAAAGTCGTAGGGGGACTGGATTAATTCAACAGCAACCTTATAGACATCTCAGCGAGCTCACCTCTTCATCATGTTGAACTCGCCGTTACTCTTGGCTATCTCGATTTTCGCGTCGCTGGAGAGCAGTGGAAGGCACAATTTACCAATGTTGCCCTTTGGCTTCCTGATTTTCATACAAAGGTTCTAAATCATCGGTTAGCTGATTTTCAAATTCATCCTCAGCAAACAATATTTTTTCTCTAAGGCTTCGCTGTCTTCGCAATACATTTTTACGCTTCTTTAATCTCAGCATTCGTTGGCGAATAACCGAACCACAATTAATGCGCTCCATGCTTTACTCCTTCCATCAAATAATGTCGCTCGACGGTTTCTGCCAACTCCTGCCTCCATGACCTCGGCTTCACCCCAAAGGCAAACAAAAGCTTACGGTTTGAGAGAACTAAACGCTGAGGTCGTAATGCCCGTCCTTGAATAGAATTCCCTGTGATACCAACTATTTCTTCTACCATTAGATCTTCGAATTGTCGCGCCTGCGCAATAATACACTCCCCAAGCTCGAGCCATGACGCATCCCCCTGGCAGCCGACGTGATAGATGCCATAAGCCCCTGCTCCGGCATGCAATTGATCGATAACTGCCGAAACGACTCGACTGATATCAAAAACAGATGTGGGACAACCCCTTTCATCTTGAATCATTGAGAGCTTAGAGTCGACCCGTGCAAGATCTAAAATATTAGCGACAAAACTGTTGGGGGCCGGGGCAAATAAATGAGACGTCCGGAGGATGATGTGACGATCCAACAAATTTTCAATGTAGCGCTCAGCTTCTAACCGAGTTTGTCCATATAAATTTAGAGGATTCGGCGCATCATCCTCAAAATAAGCAATGTCTTTCTGTCCATCAAAGATATAGTCAGTGGAAAACTGAATTAACGTAGCATCAAACTCTCGGCAGGCAATTGCCAAACTAACAGGTAAATCGTGATTGATTAGTCGACACTCCTGTGGATCAAACTCAGCTCTATCCACACCAGATTCCACTAAGCAATTAACGACAAAATCGGGACGACGCATTCGAATCGCTTCAAAAATTCCTGATTCATCAGATATATCCGCATCGTGCGGCAAAACGATCCGTTGCTGACCGCCACTGGATGCTGATTCAAAAAAAGCAGTAGCTAGGCTAGTGTCTCCTCCAATAACTAGAACTCGTGCCTTTGGAAATCGACTATCTGACTCGTCTTGGAAGCTAATTGACCTAGAAGGGGATTTCGTCATCGATATTAGGGTCTGGCATCGGCTGACTGACAGGCGGAGTCGTTACTACCTGCTGCGGCGCTGACTCACTTTGCGGGCGAGACTGAACCGGTGTCTGCGACGTCATATCGGTATCTCCGCGACCATCGAGCATCATCATCTCACGACCAATAATTTCTGTTGTATATCGCTTTTGGCCGTCCTGCTCCCAAGAGCGCGTTCGCAAACTCCCCTCAATGTAAATCCGCGACCCCTTGCGCAGATATTGCCCACAGATTTCCGCAAGCCGGTCGAAACATACGACACGATGCCACTCCGTGCGTTCTTGCATTTCACCGCTATTTCTATCGCGCCATGAGTCTGTCGTAGCAATACTAACATTTGCAACCTGACTACCTGAGGGCAAAGCTTTCATTTCTGGATCACTACCAAGATTTCCTATCAGCGTAACTTTGTTGACTGAGCGCGCCATGAATTCATCCTATGTCATAAGTCTCACAATTATTCGTTAATGTAGCACGGACAAGCACCCGTCAGCGACTTTCGGAACATGCCATCGGAGAGCTCCAACCTTTTGCATTGAATCGACGCGTTGAAACCCAATCAATAGATAAATTAGAAATTTTCGACTAAGACGGATCACTGTGCAGTCAATACAAATTCGCGGGGCAAGAACCCATAATCTCAAAAATGTTCATCTCGATCTACCTCGCGACAAGCTGATCGTGATCACTGGACTCTCCGGTTCCGGTAAGTCGTCACTCGCTTTTGATACATTATATGCAGAGGGCCAACGACGTTACGTTGAATCACTTTCGGCCTATGCACGGCAATTTCTCTCTATGATGGAGAAGCCAGATGTCGACCATATCGAGGGGCTATCTCCGGCCATCTCGATTGAACAAAAGTCAACAAGCCATAACCCTCGTTCAACAGTAGGCACTATCACCGAAGTATATGACTATTTGAGGCTCTTGTACGCACGAGCTGGTGACCCGCGTTGCCCCGACCATGACATGAGCCTTGAGGCTCAGACTGTTAGTCAAATGGTTGATCAGGTGTTGGCCCTCCCTGAAAGTTCAAAAATCCTTGTTCTGGCCCCAATGATCAGTGATCGTAAGGGTGAACATCTTCATGTGTTCCAAGAATTGAAATCACAAGGTTTCATTCGAGTTCGTGTTGATGGTCTCGTTATCGATCTGGATGAAGTTCCTACCTTAGACAAAAAGAAAAAGCATTCGGTCGATGCCGTCGTCGATCGACTCAGGGTCGATCAATCACAGCGACTTCGACTCGCTGAATCAATCGAAACGGCGTTGAACCTCTCAGAAGGACAGATTGTGATTCAATCGATGGATGATTCATTTGAACCGATGATGTTTTCATCCAAATTTGCCTGTTCCGTTTGTGGGTATTCGATCCCCGAGCTTGAGCCACGAATTTTCTCGTTCAATAGTCCATTTGGTGCTTGTCCTACCTGTGATGGCCTTGGAGTACATCAGTTTTTCGACCCAGATCGGCTCATTGTTGATCCGGAATTGTCGTTATCATCAG